>JALQVK010000159.1 GCA_023260375.1 Rhodoluna sp.
CCCAACACTCTTGGGAGGCTTTCCGATGTGTTTATCAGCGCACTTGGGGCAATAACCGGGGAATCCAATCGCCTTGGGTTCAAACGAGTATCCAAGGCAGTGGTTGTTCTCGTTGACGGTTTGGGCTCGGAGAATCTTCGAGCAGCTGTTGGTCATGCCCCTTTCCTAAACGCAGCGCTTCGTGAATCTAAGAGCATCAACACCGTATTTCCGAGCACGACAGCTGCAGCAATTACGAGTTTCGGTGTCGGCATGCTGCCTTCGGATCACGGCGTGTTCGGCTATTCGGTATTTGATCGGTCGATAAATAAGGTTCGGAACCTGCTCACCGGCTGGGGCGACGACTTTCTCCCGAGCGACTTTCAAACCAACCCTTCGGTTACTAAGTTGACGGCGTTGCATAACGTTGATTCTTATACCGTTGGACCAGGGGAGTATGAAGGCTCGGGCTTCACTCAGCTGAATATGGCCGCGGCCAATTACGTGGCTGCACGCTCGTTCGACGAAAGAGTTGAGGAGACTCTCAAGATTGTGCGTGGTAAGTCGCGCTCGCTTACCTACCTGTATTTTCCAGAGTTAGATTCAATCGCCCATGCTAGTGGGGCTGGTTCACTCGAATGGCTAGCAAAAATCGAGGATCTCGATGCGGCGATCAAGTCACTCACAGCGCAACTCCCAAAAGACACCGGCCTAATTCTCACCGCCGATCATGGCATCGTGGATGTTCCACGAGAAAACCAGATTTATCTAGATGAATTTGAAATCCCCGGCTTGACGGCAGTCACCGGAGACCCAAGAAACTGCTTCTTATATTTCGAATCCGGTGTCAGCGTCGAGACAGTCGCGGAAAAACTTGCCGCTGAACTTGATGACCGCTGCTATGTTGTGTCACCCCAGCAACTTACCGAACTCGGGTGGCTCGGCAGATCAATCGCGAACGCAGAGTTTCTCCCGGACTTATTCGTTATCGCTAAAACAACAACGGCCTGCTATCACCGAGGATTCGCGAAACCGCAAAGTTTGAGGATGATCGGGCAGCACGGTGGTGTCTCGCAGGCCGAACTTTCAGTTCCGTTGTTGAAACTGGGCGCTTTTAGCGCCTAGTCTTCGGTCTTTGTCCCAAAGACGATCTCATCCCAGCTAGGCATGCTCGGGCGACCCTTCTTCGCAGCTGGTGCGACAGGGGCAGCGGCAACTTCCTCAACCTCGGTCGCTTCACTAGCCGTCTCTTCACGCGATTCAAGCTTGGCTTCAGGGGCTTCAGGTTCCTTTGGCAGAGTTGGTTCTGACTTTGCGGCTTCAGCACGCTTTTTGCGCAACGCCTCTAGAAGGTCAGCGGTGGCGCTAAGTGGTTCAGGACTAGATTGTGGCTCTGGGGCCGTGAGTGATTCTGAAATCGCGTGGCTCTCGGCCTTAGCTTCGGCAGAGGCGACACTTGCCTTGGTTAATTCTTCGATAGAGCTCACAACTGCCAGGGCTGGAGCCTCCACTACTGGCTCCTCGACCACAACAGTCGAGGTAGGCAAGTCGATTACTTGAGTCTTTTCGACGACAGGCTCGATTGGACGTAGTTTCGGGGTCGGGATAGACGAAGCGTGGTCACCCGCTGAG
>JALQVK010000195.1 GCA_023260375.1 Rhodoluna sp.
TGGCTCACTAAAGGCCGAGGTAGCAGACGTGGTGATTGCCGCCATCGAACCAATCCGCGAGCGCACCCAAGAGCTAATGGCCGACCAAAACGAGCTAGACAAACTTCTCGCCGAAGGCGCCGACAAAGCCAACGCACTTGCCGAAGAAACCCTGGCCAAGGTCTACGACGCCATCGGTTTCCTCAAAGCAAAACCTTAGCTGTGACAGGCAGAGTCTAGGTCTTCTCCCCATTTATTGACCAGTCGATACTCACCCTCTGGTCCGCTCCGCTTCAGCAGAACTGTCCAGTTGGTTTCACACCTGTGTCCTGTGTGTCCTTGGTTGGTGATCTCTGGCCAACCGAAAAATTTGGCTGTAACGATGCCGTCTTTTTCTGTGGCACCGTCCCAGCGTTGGATCACATAATGCATTTCGTCAACTCTGTAGTCCAAGGTGTTGGAACCTTCTTCTTTCAGTTGGTCAACCGAAACTTTAAAAATGCGATCGGCTTCTTCTGTTCCCCAGACGGCAGCCAAATCTTCTTTGAACTTCTTGGTAATTGGCGAATTCGGTTCATTGGCTATAGCAAGCGAGTCTTCTTTGGAACGCAGCCAAATCCGTTCGTCTGCTTCAACAAGTTTCTGAACCGTGGCCTGCATACTCTTCTGATTGATCGTTCCACCCTCGACGGGCATCCCACCCTGAATGAAGCTCCAGATAGGCAAGGCTACAGTTACAGCCAATAAAGCCCACAAAATATTCTTACTTTTCACGTTTACCCCCAAGCTCAAAACTAAGCCAATATACATCCACAACGACTTAGGCGCACCCGCAAGGCGTATCTGTTCAAAAGGTTCTGCGACAGTCAGTGGGTTTTTTAGGACAGACGCAAATTTGCGGTCATCTCGGTAGAAATGAATGCCGGAATTGCGCGGATTAGACGACCGCTTGCGATCGTCGAATGCTATTAGCTCACCTGGAATAGTCGAAGAATTGAAACCCTTTAGAACGGGAATCTGCCAATTTCCTGCCACAGGATTTCCAACCGGATACCCCACTGGAAACCTTTTGTACATAACTAATTGGTCATCGGTATGGGTATAGAGATGGGTCAATGACTTACCTTCATCGAAATTTATTCAACTTCAATCAATTCGAATGTAGAACTGTAGGTATCAAAAAGATCGTTTCCAAATCGGCTTGATGATTTTTCAAACGAATTTATTGAGAAATCACTTACATACTCCACCGCAATGGCTTCAACGCTGTGACTAACCATGCGAAGGACAATACAACCTTCAACCAAATGAACGACCAGCGCGACATCTGAAATTAGCTGCCAACGAGTTTCACTTCCCTCTGAGTGAGTAAGCACCTCTCGAACTATTGAAAAGCCAGTAATTCCATTCCGACGATTCAAAAGGAACAGATTTCCAGATTTCAAAGTTTTTTCAACCAAATCGGAGTCGGCAACCTCGACCATAAGATACGAAAAATCCTCGATCTTGTCGCCAACTGATGCATCCTGCATACCAGCGGAAACAACCACTGCTGAGTTGGAAGTGCCGATAACAAAAGAATCACTCACCAGAAATTCTGGAACTTCTGGACCACCGATGAACTTAAATTCCTCATTCACTAGGGCTAGGAGCTGTTTCAGCTCGACCGCGCTAAAAGTGTTATTGATTGCAATCATTTGTTTAACCTACTTCCTTCACAAAAGGTATTTTGTAGTCAAGGCCAGATAGACCCTGAACAACTATGTCCATAGCCGGACT
Source organism: Rhodoluna sp. (assembly GCA_023260375.1). Taxonomy (GTDB): domain Bacteria; phylum Actinomycetota; class Actinomycetes; order Actinomycetales; family Microbacteriaceae; genus Rhodoluna. The sequence continues at coordinate 1,759 of JALQVK010000195.1, forward strand.
TCCATCTGAACTTGATACTGGGCGGAAAACTACTGTCGAAGTGTCTGGGAATGTCGACATCTTGCCTTTTCCATTCTTCAAATCTTTCACTTTGCCGCCAAAGCTCAATTTGTCGAAAAACTCGTTTCCAGTGGTCACAGGGTCCGAAGATGCCACATGTTGGACACCATCACCCTTTCCTGGCGTACCAAATTTGCCTTGCGAATTTAGTTCGAAAATTCGGTCCTCAATTCAAATTAGGAATAGATCGGCAAACACTCAGGTTTATCTGTAATGCTTGTATGAGCAACAAAGTTCTTCGGGGTCAGTGAAAATCTGAGCCGGCGGTTATAGTCCGCGACCCGACAGGTGGTAACACCTGGCGGTTGAGCTGGTGGAATTCCAGCACCGACGGTTAAAGTCCGGATGGGAGAAGAACGAGGCGTGCGCCATTTGGCGTGCGCCCTATCTTCCGTCGCCCCCGTTTGTCTATGAGAGGGCGGCAAAATGCCAGCTGTTTATGAGAGTGCGATGACTCGTGCTCTCGAGCTTGCCCTGCGCGGACCGGCTTTTGGGGTGAACCCGCAGGTTGGTGCTGTGATTCTTGATGCTGACTTGAACATTGTGGCTGAGGGTTGGCACGAAGGCGCTGGCACGCCTCACGCAGAGGTTATGGCCCTCTCAAAGCTTCCTGCTACTTTGCCTCCTGGTTACACAGCTGTGGTGACTCTTGAGCCTTGCAATCACACCGGCCGCACTGGTCCCTGTGCTCAGGCTTTGATTGCTGCGGGGATCTCTCGGGTTGTGTTTGCTTCTGCCGATCCAGGTGTTGAGTCTGGTGCTGGTGCTTCGACTTTGCGTGATGCTGGCGTAGAGGTCATTTCGGGTGTTCTTGAGTCTGAGGCCGATGACCAAGCCCGAGTTTGGTTGACTTCTGCTACTAATCAGCGTCCGTTTGTGACTTTGAAGTGGGCGCAGACTTTGGATGGTCGTGCTGCTGCGGCCGATGGTTCGTCGCAGTGGATTAGTGGGCCGGAGTCTCGTGCTCACGCGCACAAGTTGCGTTCAGAGATTGATGCGATCTTGGTTGGTACTGGAACCGTTCTTTCAGACAACCCATCGTTGACTGCGCGTCAACCTGATGGTTCTCTTTATGCTCACCAGCCTTTGCGAGTTGTGTTGGGAAACAGCATGATTCCGGCTGATGCGAAGATCTTTGATTCTTCGGCCGAGACGATTCGTATTCGTAATCACGACCTCACGGTTTTGTTGGCAGAACTTTATGCGCGTGGTGTGAAGCACCTAATGGTTGAAGGCGGGCCGACAGTCGCTTCGGCTTTTGTTCGTGCTGGTTTGGTTGATGAATTTGTGACCTATGTTGGGCCAATGCTTTTGGGTGGTCCTGGGTTGGCGGTGACCGATTTGGGGGTTTCGTCGATGTCGTCTGCTTATCAATTGGTTTTCAAGGAAGTGGTGCCGATGGGCGCAGACCTTTACATTCGAGCAGCGAGGAGTAACTAATGTTTACCGGAATAGTTGAAGAGCTAGGTTCGGTGGTTTCCATTGAGGAACAGCCGGATGCTAAGCGCATTACCTTCTCGGGGCCTTTGGTGACCTCGGATGTTCACCGAGGCGATTCGATTGCTGTGAATGGGGCTTGCCTGACTGCGGTTGAGATTGAAGGTTCGACTTTTACTGCCGACGTGATGCACGAGACTTTGCGTTTGACTGCTCTTGGAGACTTGGCTGTTGGTTCGCCGGTGAACTTGGAGCGCGCTATGAATGCGTCGACTCGTTTTGGTGGTCACATGGTTTTGGGTCACGTTGATGGGGTTGGAGAGGTTGTTTCTCGTACGCCTTCTGACAACTGGGAATGGGTGACCATCGCTATTCCTGCACCGTTGTTGAAGTATGTGGTTTTGAAGGGTTCGATCACTATCGATGGAATCTCTTTGACCGTGAACGAGGTCACATCGTCGACGGTCTCGTTCTCGTTGATTCCGGAGACTCTGCGTTTGACCACGCTGGGGTCGAAGGGTGTTGGGTCGCTGGTGAATGTGGAAGTGGACATCATGGCCAAGCACATTGAAAAGCTTTTAGAAAGTAGGAACTAATGTCCTTAAACACAATTGATGAGGCGTTAGACGCCCTGCGCGCTGGCAAGCCGGTGCTGGTTGCCGACGACGAGAATCGTGAGAACGAAGGCGATGCCATCATTGCCGCCGAGATGGTAACGGAAGAGTGGATGGCGTGGATTGTTCGCAACACCACCGGGTTCCTCTGTGTTCCTATGGAAGACGCCCGCGCAAATGAACTCGCTCGATTTCGAGGCAAACGATGCCTTGGTCGAGGTCTGGCAATCATTCGCGGCAGACGACGCGTTGCG
>JALQVK010000198.1 GCA_023260375.1 Rhodoluna sp.
GTAGCTTCTTCCACGGTCTTGCCACTGACATCGCTTACGGTGATGTTGGTGTTTGAAGGCAGATTTACATTGATCTTGGAGAAGCCGACCAAATAAATCAGAAGACCAACTACCACTACGACGAGCGCAGAACCGAAACCCCAAGCCAAGCCAATCAGCTTCTGGTTCTTCGGAGTTACCTCGGTCTTGACGGTGGTGTCCACGATCTCTGGTTCGAAGTCCATCCCCAGGGTACTGAACGGGTTGGTAACAGGCTTTTCAACCTGTGGTTCTTCCGTGAACGAACCGAGCAGTTCGTCGAACGCATCAGCTTCGACCACGGGAAGAACTGAAGTTTCCTGAGCGGCTTCAGGCACGCCGTCTAGTAGTTCGGTGAAGGCAATCGGAGCTGCTGGCTCGGTTTCTACCGGAGCCAAGGCGGCGCTCAATAGGTGCTCTCGGAATTGTTCGGCGCTCTGGTAGCGCTCGTTTCGGTCTTTCGCCAAAGCGTGGAGTACAACTTCGTCTAGGGCTGGAGAAATGTCTGGGTTGTGAGTCGAAGGTGGAGTAACCACTTCGCTCACATGTTGGTAGGCAACCGATACCGCGGTTTCGCCGACAAACGGCGGACGACCAGCAAGCATTTCGTAAAGCAAAACACCGGTTGAGTAAAGGTCGGTTCTGGCATCAACGGTTTCGCCGCGCGCCTGCTCTGGCGAGAAGTACTGTGCGGTACCAACAATCCCGGTGGTGTGGCTCTGAGTCGCAGAAGAATCGCTCATGGCTCTAGCGATTCCGAAGTCCATCACCTTTACCGCGCCGGTCTCGGTAATCATCACGTTTGCCGACTTGATGTCGCGGTGAATGATGCCGGCACGGTGCGAGAACTCGAGGGCGGTCAGAATGCCTTCGGCAAAGCCAATCGCTTCCGGGGTTGATAGTCGCCGAGCGTGAAGTAGGTCGCGAAGCACAGCACCCTGCACGTATTCCATGATGATGTAAGGCGTGCGGCGAAGGTTTCCGTTGGCATCGATGCTCTCTTGCTCGCCGGTGTCGTAAACCCGAACAATCGTTGGGTGGGTCATGCGGGCCGAGTTTTGCGCTTCCTGGCGGAACTTAACTTCGAATGATGGGTCGGCAACTAGGTCTGCTTTCAGCACCTTGATTGCAATTTTGCGTCCCAGGCGAGTGTCAATTCCTTCGTAGACGTCTGCCATTCCCCCGCGACCAATCAGTGCGCCAACTTCGTAGCGGTCTGCGATCATTCTTTTGTTTTCAGACAAGCTGTGCTCCTTCTTGAGTCAGTCTAGTTTTGCTTTAGTTAGCAGGTGCGGTTTGGGTCGAATCTTCAACGTAATAAGTAATAGTCACAGCGGTACCGACATCCATGGAACCGAGTGGCGAGGCTTCGTAGACGGTGTTGATTCGTGGGTCTCCCGTTGGCAGTCCGTCGCCCTTGATACGAGTAACCAAAAGCCCTTTTTCCTGAAGCAAACTTTCCACGGCATCGACGTTTTGACCGATTACGTCCGACGAAAATACCGTGGTGGTGGTTGGGGTCGTTGGTGTTTCGGTCGGTGTTTCGGTCGCCGTTGGAGTCTGCGTTTGTGTCGGTGTTTCGGTTGGCGTTGGGGTAGGCGCCGGCTGGCTGAGCATGGCAAAAATTACCCCGGCAGTGGTTAGCACCAAAATAACTATGACGAAAACCCATGGCCAAATCACTGAAGGCTTCTCGGTTGGAGTTTCCACCGTCTCGATAATCGTCGTGGTTTGCGGAAGTGGCTGAACCGTCTCGATCATGCGGGTGTTGAATTGTCCGCGTGGAGCTTTTCCACTGATCTTTTCGGCTCGTTGGGCAAGTTCCAGTGCCGTTGCCGGGCGCATTACCGCTTTTTTGGCGAGACAAGACATGATGAGGTCGGTGACCGCAGGGTCGAGTTCTTCGGGAAGTGCCGGTGGGACATCTCTGATCTGGGACATTGCGATGGCCATTTGGTTATCGCCGGTGAACGGCCGCTTTCCTGCCAGAGCTTCATAGGCCACGATGCCCAGTGAGTAAATGTCGGTCGAAGGTGTCGCCGGCTTTCCAGTTGCTTGTTCTGGCGCCAGGTACTGCACTGTTCCCATGACCTGACCGGTTGCAGTGAGGGAAACTTGGTCGGCGACACGAGCGATACCGAAGTCGGTGATTTTCACCTGACCTTCCGGAGTGATTAGAAGGTTTCCTGGTTTGACGTCACGGTGAACCAGGCCTTCTTGGTGTGCAGCGTAGAGCGCTCTCGCCGTTTGGGCAACAATGTCTAGCACTTCATTTGCAGGAAGTGACTTTCGTTCCTCCAACATTTTGGCCAGCGAGTCACCGGGTACCAGTTCCATCACCAAGAATGCGCTACCGGCATCTTCGCCGTAATCGTAAACGTTAGCGATACCCTCATGGTTTACGCGGGCGGCATGCTTGGCTTCGGTTCGGAACCTCTCCAAAAAGCCAGGGTCACCCATGTACTCGGGTTTCAAAATCTTGATTGCGACATCGCGCAAGATAATGGGATCGTGGGCCTTCCAAACCTCACCCATCCCGCCGATTGCGATTCGGCTGATTAGTCGGTAGCGCCCACCATAGAGTTGCCCTTCTTCAGGATTCATTTGTTCAACACCGCCTTAATCACTTTGCGGGCAATTGGTGCCGCAACGATGTTGCCGCTTCCGTTCTGGCCCAGTCCGCCACCGTTGGCAACCATGACCACAACGGCCACCTTCGGGTTGTCAGCCGGTGCGAACCCGGTGAACCAAAGCGTGTAAGGAGCGTTGCCACCGTTTTGTGCGGTTCCGGTTTTACCCGCGACGGTTGTGCCAGAAACCTGACCATTGGTACTGACACCGTTCTTGACCGCGGCAATCATCATCTTCTTCAAGCCGTCGGCAGTTGACTTACTTATTGGTGAACCGAATTCACTGGGCTGAGTCTGACTGAGCAGCGCTAGGTTCGATGACTGAACGTTTTCAATTAGCTGCGGGTTCATTTCTTTACCGCCGTTAGCGATGGCTGCGGTGATAAGAGCCATCTGCAACGGTGTGACGCGAACGTCGAACTGTCCAAAAGAAGCCAGTGCCGTCTGAGCGTCGTCCATGTTATCTGGATAAACGCTGGCAGTGGCAACCGTAGGAATGCGGAAACTCTGGCCAAAGCCGAACGCCTTAGCCATGGCTCGAATCTTGTCTTGACCTAGAGCAACGCCAAGTTCTGCGAACGGGATGTTGCACGAAAACTGAAGTGCGTGAAGCAACGTTACGGTTTTCGTGCCACCGCAGGTACTTCCGCCGGAGTTACGAATTTTGGTGCTGGTGTTTGGAAGCGTATAGCTAGGCGGGTTCGGCAGCTCAGAAGTCACCGTGTACTGGCCACTTTCCAGGGCTGTTGCTGCCACCACAAGCTTGAACACCGAACCAGGGGTGTACAGGCTTCCGCCAATGGCTTTGTTAATTAGTGGATCGCCAGGTGAAGCCAGTAAGCCGTTGTAATTTGCCTGCGACTTGCTACCGGAGTGAACGGCAAGTTTATTGGCGCTGTATCCAGGAGTTGAAACCATTGCCAAAATATTTCCAGTAGAAGGCTCAATGGCCACCACCGCACCGGTGCGATTTCCAAGTGCGTCCCAGGCTGCCTTCTGAACTTTCGGGTCGATGGTTAGTTCAATCGATGCACCGCTTACCGGTTTGCCGGAGAAAAGCGCATTCAACTGTTCAAAGAACTGGGCACTGTTTTTGCCGCTGAGATAGTCGTTAGCCGACGATTCCAAGCCGGTGGCTCCCTGGTAGTAACTGTAGAAACCAGTGATTGCCGAATACATGTCGCTGGAGTATTTGCGATCGAAGTGGAAGGCATCCGCAACAGGAACCGACTGCGCAATTGGCTGGGAGTCCACCAAGATTGCGCCGCGCTGTTTCAGGTAGCCGTCGTAGATGGCTCGCACGTTGCGCTGGTCTTTTGCCAACGAATCCGAGGACAGCACCTGCAAGTTGGTTGCCGAAATAAATAGTGCAAGGAACATGGCTGCCACCACGAGGCTTATTCGGCGAAGTTCGCGATTCATTCGACCTCCTTGCGGTTGGTGTCAGAGATGCGAAGCAGCAAACCGATGATGATCCAGTTGGCAACCAGCGACGAACCACCGGCGGCCAAAAGCGGAGTGGTCAAACCGGTAAGTGGAACCAGTCGGGTCACGCCACCGATGACGATGAACACCTGAAGCGCGATTACGAATGAGAGACCGGTTGCCAGGAGCTTGCTGAAATCGTCGTTGTGGTTGAAGCCGATACGAAGACCTCGAGCCACTAACAGAATGTAGAGAGTAAAGATTACGAAGATACCGGCAAGCCCGAGTTCTTCGGCAAGTGAAGCCACGATGAAGTCGCTTTCAGCCAGCGGAACCAACTGTGGCACCCCACCGCCGAGGCCTGTGCCAAGAAGCCCTCCGTGAGCAAAACCAAATAAGCCTTGGACGAGCTGGTAACTTCCGCCGATTGCGTTGTAGTGTCCGTCGTCGAATGGATTTAGCCAGGCATCAAAACGCTTGGTCACGTAGTCGATGGTGCGAGACGCTACCAACGCGCCGGTGAGGAACATTCCCAAACCAACCACGGTGTAAATGGCTCGCCCGGTGGCTGTGTATATCATGACCAGGAACAGACCGAAAAACAGCAGCGAGGTTCCTAGATCATGCTGAACTACAAGCACCAAAAGACTGACCACCCAGATCGCCAAGATTGGTCCCAGTTCTCGAGCTTTAGGAATCTGAATACCGAAGACGGTTCTACCGGTCATTGCCAACGAATCTTTGCGCTGCACCAGATAGCCCGCGAAGAAAATCGTCAAAGCTATTTTGGCTAATTCGCCGGGCTGGAACGTTAGCCCACCAATCGAAAGCCAGAGACTGGCACCATTGATGGTTTTACCGATGAAAGGCAACATTGGGGCCAAGAGCAGACCAACACCTAGTGCACCGGCGATAAAAACGTAACGGCGAAGCACCAGGTGACTAGGAATGTACATGATTACTGCACCGGCCAAGACCATTGCGACCAAAGACCAAATGACCTGCTTCTCGGCGAAGAGTTCAGTCTGGTGATTGGCTAGGGCGGCGATGTCCAATCGATAAATCTCGGCAATACCCAAACCGTTCAGTGCAACCGCGATTGGCAGAATCAGTGGATCGGCTTCTCGGGCACGTAGACGCAAAACAAGGTGAAGCAATAGACCTGCTCCAGCAAGAGCCCCCCAGTAAAACCAAAAATCTCCGGTGACCGCTTGTAGGGTGCTCAACTGAACTTGAACAACCTCGAAGGCATTAATGGCTAGCGCAAAGAGCAACAGGAAAAGTTCGGTGTTGCGATTGCGTGGCACCACACGGACGATCTTTGCGATGCGCTCGGTAACGTTACTGCTCAACGGTCATCACCGATGCCCTCAACCGATCCAAAATTCGGTTGGCGTCTTGAAGGTCCGTCGCGTAAATCGTTTGGTCGACCAGCTGCTGCTGATACTCGGGAAGGTCGGTTATGGAAACACTTGTCTCCTGGTAGACCTCTGAGAACTTGAATCCGAGAAGCTCTTCGCGAATACCTTTGTAAATCGCAACGTGACCGTTCGACTCGGCAACATAGAACTTGGTTTGGGTGTAACTGTAACCAAGCCAAGCGGCGCCAAAAACTAGAAGGGTGAGCGCGGTGATCGTGGCAATTTGACGCAGTTGACGATATCGAATGCTGCGTTGAGCCTCTTTGGTTAGGCGGTCATAGCCGGCGCCAGACTCTGGAACGAATTGTCGGTCTTGACCTTCGAGCCCACTCAGGTCGGCGAATAGGTTTTTCAAACCGACAATCGATTTGCCCTTTGCCTGTTCAATGACCACGTCGCTGGCTGCCGATCCGACAAACTTCACATCGCGCTCAATGACCTGACCTAAGGCCGCCGGGACGGTATCGACAACAACCACGGTCACGTTATCCGGCGCGCCCGCTTCCAGAGCTTCACCGATTAGCATTTCCACTGCTTCGGCCGGCGCCTGCTCACTGGCAAGGTTCATGTCGATAATTGCGTCTGAGACATAACCATTCAGGCCGTCGGAGCACATCATCCAGCGGTCGCCAGGCAGCGCGGTCAAAACTTGGAAATCCAACTGGGGAGGCTCGTTGTTATCACCAATAACCCGAAGCAGCACGTTTCGTCTCGGGTGGGTCAGGGCCTCAGCTTCGGTAATCCTTCCCAGTTCCACCAGACGCTGAACGAAGGTGTGGTCTTTGGTGATCTGCGACGTCTTGCCTTCGCGGCAAAGATAGATTCTGGAGTCACCGATGTGCCCAACCACTACCTTGTCTTCCACGAAGACGATTCCGGAAAAAGTGGTTCCCATTCCAGCCAGTTCCGGGTGGCCAGCAACGGTTTCAGTGAGAGTTTGATTCGTTTCTAAAATGCTTGCCAATAATGCGGCTCCGGCATCATCCGGAGAAACATACTGGGCGTCCATCTGGGCCATTCGCTGAGCGGTAATTGCCGAGGCAATGTCGCCGCCGGCGTGACCTCCCATGCCGTCGGCAACGAAAAACATTTGGTAGCCGGCATAGCCAGAGTCTTGGTTCGAAGAACGGACCTTACCAACATTGGAGTCGGCAGCACTGATCAGTGCGATGCTCATTAGGCCCTCAGCTCGAAGACAGTCTTACCAACCTTGACCGGGGTGTTTAGCTTCACAACCGCAGGAATTCCAACTCGGACGCCGCCAAGGAATGTTCCATTGGTCGAGTTCAAATCCTGAACCAACCACTCGTCGTTGATCAGTACCAACTTCGCGTGCTGGGTTGAAGCGTATTCGTCGGTGATTACGAGGTCGCTGTTCACAGCACGACCGATGTGCAATTCGCGTCCGTCCAAGGCAATCTCACGTCCGGCATTTTCACCGTCGGTGATCACCAGCTTGGTTGCGGTTCGGCTGCTCGGTGCGTTCGACTCTTGCAGAACGCGAACCGGGCCGGTTGGCGGGTTCGGGATGTGAGCTTGAGAGACCACCTGAGTTGCGGTTTGCTTTGCAGCCTTACCGGCCACCTTCTGACCGAACAGGTCGCTGCGAATTACCGAGATGATGCTGAATACAAAAATCCAGAGGACGGCGACCAAACCGATGCGAAGTAGGAACAGCGCTAATTCACTCACGCGGACACCGCCTTAGCCACTACGCGGAACACGAAAGTCTTGTGACCGGCCTTGATTACCGAATCGGTTGGTAAAGCCATTTCCTTTACGCGTGTGTCACCAATGAAGGTTCCGTTGGTAGACCCAAGGTCTCGAATGCCCGCCTTTGAACCATTCCAGACAATTTCAAAGTGCTGTCGGCTCAGGCTGGTGTCGTTGATTTGAATGTCGGAAGAGGCATCGCGACCAACCGAGGTGCGGCTCTTCACAATCTCAAATGTTAGGCCCTCACCAATCACCTCGAGTCGAGGCATCCACTCAACTTCTTTGGGGTCTCCAGCTGGACTGGAAGCTTTGACGTAAACCTGCCCAATTCCAATGTTCGACGATTCACTAAGCGAGATGCTTAGTGGCCCAGCGAACTGATAACCCTGCTTAACAGCGTGGGCCTGTGCCTGATTGCGAAGCTCTTGGTTCAAACTCTCCGAAATTAGTTTCAAACGTCCGTAGTCGGAAATAGAGAGAGTGATCTCAAACTGGTTCGGAACCAGGATGCGGTCGCGGCTAACAATCGCCGCGTTGGCGTCCATGTGCGACTTGATCGCCGAGCCAATCTCGATAGGTTGAAGCTCAGACTTGAAGGTCTTACTGAAAGCGCCGGTGACAGCACTCTCAATAGCCTTCTCAATCTTGTCTAGAAAACCCAACTGAGAACCAATCCTTAAAGGGCTTTAAGTTTAACCGCCGAGCCTGTTAAACGGCTGTTGCTAGTATGAACTCACTCAATCCATTTAGGGGGAAAAATGACACCACTTATGCCAGCCGGACTAGACGTAGTCTTCAGCTTTGTAGTACTAGCTTCACTCGCAGTTCTAATCTGGGCTCTCGTCGATCTTTGGAAGTCGAAAGCCGAACAGAACACCAAGCTTCTCTGGACACTGCTGGTCGTTTTGGTCAATCCAATTGGTGCCATCCTGTGGTTCACCGTTGGTAAGAAAGCCAATAAGTAATTAGTTTTTGAAGGCGGCCTGTGGATAAGTTCCATGGGCCATTTTCTTTACCCAGACTTGATACAACCCCATTGGCCACGCGGATGGGGCCTGGAAAAGAAAAAGACCCGCTCGAACGGGTCTTTCACTTAGCCACCAGGGTGACTGCTCTCGATGCGAACCAACGCATCCAGGAGTTCAGTACTACTGGATAAGGATAACAACTCAGAAACTCTGTTTCAACGGTTCGCCTCGGTGTGTGGACATTCGGCACGTGATACCGAAAGTTGGCGCCATGCTTCGGCAAAACGTCCCAACGAATTTGAATAAGCACCTCTTGAATTTCCTCGGAAATCCAATTGTTCAGTTTCTAATCAAGTTCCTCAGCGGGTAACCAAAGAGACGATGCCTCGGCTATCTAGCTGAGGCATCGTGGTTTCTGTGAGGTTCCTGTGCGAAGGCTAGGAGCAACCTGAGTTTGACTTGTTTTCGCAAAACCGTTTCATAGTCTGATTCTTGTCAGCTACGAAAGGACAATGACATGGACAAGAAGAAGATCGCGAAAACCTCGCTAATCGCAGTATCGGCAATTGCACTAACCGGACTAGCTTTTGCCACCCCATCGCTAGCAGCGACCCCAAAGCACTCAACCGTTGCTTCGGCCAGCTTCCAGGGCAAGGGCCACGGAGACCACGGCTTCGGCAAAGGCCAGGACAAGGGACCTAAGGGCTTCGGAGCGGAAGTTTCTAAGGACGTAACCGTTACCGTCCCAGACGACGGCGCTACCTATGAACTTGTTGTAACCGAGACTGCACCTCCAGCAGCAGCTGCAGCTTCGACCAACACCAATGCAGCACCTCAGGGTGCACCAAAGAGCCACAGTTTTGTTGTTCCAGTGACCGGAACCGGTAGCGTAACCGTTTCGGTACCAGGACTTCACCCAGGTTCTTACAAGGTTGACCTAGTTAAGGTCAGCTCAAGCCAAGACCTAACCGTTGCGGCTCCAACTGTTGCGGCAAGCACAACCGCAACAACCAAGTAATACCTTTCATTTATTACCTCCTAACCCTTGATGGCAGAAGGCCTCCAGCGAATAGCTGGAGGCCTTCTGTTTTAAGTTGTTAGTTAGCCAATCTGGCCGATGCGCTTACCTCGAGTGTGATCCGGCTGGCAGGCCAGGTTTTCTTCGCGGCTGGCGCATTCGTCGCAGAGAAGAATCAGGTCTTTGCAGGAAAGGCTCGAGCAGTTGCGGAACTTGGAGGTCGGACCACCGCAGGTTTCGCATTCACCAATGGTTTTAGCTTCGTCGGTGAAGTTGATGTTCATACGATCGTCGAAGACATAAAGCGAGCCTTCCCAAAGGCTGTTGTCGCCTTGAGATTCTCCGTAGCGAACGATGCCGCCTTGAATTTGATAGACCTCTTTGAAGCCGCGCTTGATCATGACCGCCGAAAGCACTTCGCAGCGGATACCGCCGGTGCAGTAGGTCACGATTGGCTTGTCCTTGATGTGGTCGTATTTGCCACTCTCCAGGTCCAAAGTTGATCTTTTTATTCAATGCCCAAAATGCTTTTGGCTAAACGTTAATAAAAAAATTTCTCGTCCTTCGGGGCCGCCTTTTAGCTTGAACGTAGCCGTTGATCATTTATTTAAAAATGACTTTGATCA
>JALQVK010000036.1 GCA_023260375.1 Rhodoluna sp.
TGGCGATTCTTCGCTTAGGTCCGACGGTGAGCGCAGATGAAAAATTGAGTTTCTTTTCGCATGTGCAACAGACGTTGAAATAATTGCCGGCTGTCAGGCAGCTGCAGTCCCGAACGACGCGGTTTCTGCTTATGTCGGTTATGGTCGAGACCACTACCTGTTGCCAAGCTACTCGGCAATAAAAGAGAAGCTCGCAGCGACTGTCGTTCCCCAAATTGGCGCAAAACTCCTAGAAGTTGTGGCGTCAGATTTGGAAAACGATTTCATCGGAGGCAGTTTCGGTTCGGTAACCGCAACCTATGGCAACGGACTGCTGGCGCTATCCGCCGAGCATGAAATTCCACTCAGTGCGAACACTCTAACCAAACTTCAAACGGTAATCGCCGACTACGAAGCCGGACTCAAATAGGAGCAAACCATGGACATTAGAAAACTTCCGAAGATTTCGCTGCATGATCACCTTGATGGCGGATTGCGTCCACAGACCATCATTGAGTTGGCTGAAGAGATCGGCCTAGAACTTCCTGCTACCAACGCACACGACCTAAATCAGTGGTTCCTCAAGTCGGCAAATTCTGGTTCCTTGGTTGAGTACCTAAAGACCTTTTACATCACCACCGCAGTCATGCAGACCAAACACGGTCTAACTCGCGTGGCTCGCGAGTTTGTGGAAGACCTACACAAAGATGGCGTGATCTACGGCGAAATTCGTTGGGCGCCGGAACAGCACTTGGCTAAGGGTCTTTCGCTCGACGAGGTTGTGGACGCGGTTCAGGACGGTCTCGACGAAGGCGTTGAAGCGGTTGAGGCAGCCGGTGGCTACATTCGCACCGGTCAGTTGGTCACAGCAATGCGCCACAACAACCGTGGTTTAGAAATTGCAGAATTGGCAGTTCGTCACCGCGACAACGGCGTGGTCGGGTTCGATATCGCTGGTCCAGAAGAGGGCTTTCCTCCTTCGAATCACAAGGCAGCATTTGACTATCTCGCTGAGAACATGTTCCCAACCACCGTTCACGCGGGAGAAGCCGATGGCATCGACAGCATTCGCGACGCAATCGTTTCCGGGCGAACCCTGCGTCTTGGTCACGGAGTTCGCATTTACCAAGACCTTTTGATGCGCGAAGAAGACGGACGCGACTACGTGCAACTCGGAGAAGTTGCCGAATGGGTTCATTTCCGCCAAATTGCTTTGGAGCTTTGCCCGGTTTCGAACATGCAAACCGGAGCGGTTGCCGACCTCGGTGAAGAATACGTTGACCACCCTGTGGCGATTCTGTTCGACCTCGGTTTCCGTGTAACCATCAGCCCAGACAACCGTCTCATGAGCGGTACCTCGGTCACCAACGAACTTGAGCTATTAGTTGAGAACTTCGAGTTTGACCTCGACGACCTCGAGCAGTTGCAGCTAAACGCAGCCGAAGCCTCTTTCCAGACTTTGGACGCTCGAGAAGAACTAATGGAAATCATCCAAGAAGGCTTCGCAAAGGCTCGCAAGTAGTGGCTTTACTAAAGGTCTCGGTGCCAGCGACAAGATGGCAGGAGGCGATTGCAGCCGCTGGGGACCTTTTGGTGTCTGCCGGACACGTCGAGCCAGAATACGTCGGTGCCATGGTTCGCGTCGTCGAAGAATTGGGCCCTTACAGTGTGCTCATCGACGGCTTCGCGCTCGCTCACGCAGCAC
>JALQVK010000087.1 GCA_023260375.1 Rhodoluna sp.
GCCATGACCCATGGTCTTCACGGCGGTCAGATGATCATTGTGGCGGCTCGTCCTGGTGTCGGAAAGTCAACCTTTGCCCTAGACATCGCCCGCAACGGAGCTTTCAAGCACGACAAGCCAGTACTGTTCTTCTCTCTTGAAATGAGCAAGGCTGAAATCGCCATGCGCATGCTTTCGGCAGAAGCTGAAATTCACCTCTCCAAGATGCGCGGTGGCAAGCTTTCATCTGACGAATGGAAGAAGATGGCTTCGGTTCGTGGCCGAATCAACGACAAACCACTGTTCATCGACGACAGCCCAAACCTAACCATGGTAGAAATTCGTGCGAAGAGCCGCCGCCTAGCTCAAAACCTTGGCCTCGAGCTAATCGTCATCGACTACCTCCAGCTACTCTCTTCCGGTAAAAAGGTCGAATCTCGTCAGCAGGAAGTTTCCGAATTCTCGCGTTCGATCAAGCTTCTGGCGAAGGAACTAAAGATTCCGGTAATTGCGATCGCCCAGCTAAACCGTAACTCGGAGCAAAAGGCCGACAAGAAACCAGAAATCTCGCACCTTCGTGAATCCGGTTCGCTTGAGCAAGATGCCGACGTGGTCATCCTGCTTCACCGCGACGACATGAACGACCCAGGTCACGAACGCGCTGGTGAGGGTGACCTCATCGTTGCCAAACAGCGAAGCGGACCAACCGGAACGGTTGCCGCCTACTTCCAGGGCCAGTATTCAAGATTCGTAAACAAGGCCGACTAGTGAACTGGTTGCAGGCCACAAGAGCAACCGCTCACGCGGGAGTTGCAGCGGTAATCACGTTTAGCCGCACTCACAGCAGCGAATTCGGGCTAAACATGCTTGCCCTGTTCGGTGCGCTTTACCTAGCAGCCAGCGTTGGCACCCATTTCCTCGACAAGCGCCACAAGGTAATGTCGGCTCGACTGGGAGTACCACTAATCGCTCCAGTTGTCGTTGGTGTAGCCGCAGTCTTCGCAATCGGCGCCGGCTGGAACCAGGAGAGCTCCCTGCGGTGGCTAACCGCAATTTTTGCCGCCGGCTTCGCCGGAACCGAATTGTGGCTTTCCCGCAAGCTCGGCACCCAAACCGTCGACGGCCGTGATGCTCTAATTTCAGCCGTCCTAGGTTTCGCTCTTTTGGGCCTTTTTGCCGGCTTCGACATGGGTCGAGTGCCATTCATCGGTTTCCTCGGAGCCTTCCACGCGATCCTTGCGGTACATCTAGGCATTGCCGCAACAACACCAAAGCCAAAGAAGTAGGCTTGAGGGTATGACCCAGAAACCAAAGAAGACCATTGGCGTCCGCGTTTACCTCTCATTGGCAGCAATCTCCGCAATCTTTGTTGGAGTACTAGTTTTCGCTGGTCTTCACAAATGGGATCAAACAATAATTTGGGCTGGTCTTACCTTCATCGTGGTTCTCGTGACCATCGCAACCCTCGGATTAAGCGTCAAAGACGACGACTTCGACGGCAGCACCCCTCGTTTGGCAAATAAGCCGCCAAAGAAGTAGTTACTTACGAAAGCGCTTGGTCAACTCGGCTGCAAGGCCGGTGTAAGTGCTCGGACGCAATGCAATTAGGCGTTGCTTTGCTTCAGCCGAAATGTCCAAGCCATTAATGAAGGTGATTAGGTCGTCGTGACCAATACGCTTGCCACGAGTTAGGTCTTTTAGAAGCGCGTACGGGTCGGAAATCTGAGAACGACCGGCAGCCACTTCGGCACGAATCACGGTTTGAATCGCTTCGCCCAAAACTTCCCAGTTGTCGTTTAGGTCGGCTTCGAGAACGCCAGCGTTTAGGTCGATTTCGCTAAGACCGCGGGTCACGTTGTCTAGAGCCAGCATGCTGTGCCCAAGGCCTAGACCAATGTTTCGCTGGGTTGAGGAGTCGGTTAGGTCGCGCTGCAAGCGGCTGGTGACCAAGGTGGAACCAATCGAATCGAGGATTGCGTTCGGCGCTCGCGTTACTACCAAGGGCTGGCAGACAGGGGCAGGGCAATGGACCAATCCTGCACTGGTAGAGATCATAAAAAACCCGCAGACCAGAGCCCTGTTCTTTAACGATCCTTCTGTTATCCGCTTTATCCGAGAGCA
>JALQVK010000114.1 GCA_023260375.1 Rhodoluna sp.
TGGGCGAACATTGGTCGGGTGGTTCGGACGAGAACGCAACCAGCGGTAGTAGCGATCGGTAATTCCGTCAATTCCCTGACTCGAAAAAGTCGTAGCTACGGTTGGCGCTTCATAGGTCTCACCCGGAGCCAAAATTACTTCACCTGGAAGAAGGAGTTCTCCGGCGCCAATTGAGGTGCGACCAGTGGAAAGGCGTTCCACAATGTGGCGGGTGTTACCGCTCCACTCAAGACCAAGCGAGTAAACCTCGCCGCGCTGGTAATCGGCGTCTTTAGTCATGGCCAACTGAACGATAGTGTAGTCGTGGCCCGATCGTCCTTCACGGATTTCACGAGCCCAAGTGCCAACCTGGATTTCACGACGCTGAGGCTGACGTTCTTTTACCCAACGACCGGTGAAGTCAACGGTCTCTGAAATGTGGTCAGGAAGCGGGAGCCAAGAAGTTAGCTCACCGAGGGCGAATCCGGACTTGCCGGTGTTTTTCACGGTCTGTGAAATGCGCAGGATTCCCTGAGCATTCAGTTCAAAGTTTGCGGTTACCTCAAGCCCGGCGGCAGCGTCAGCGCTTCGCACAAAGAGTGAGTTGGAAGTTGAATTGGTTTCGACGATTTCGAATTGCTGCGACCAGTCCTGGCCGTCGCGGTGTCCGAGTACAGCTGGGCGTCCAAGATAGCCACGAGCGTTTTCTCTCCAGACACCGGGGTTCTGGTATGCGTCGAGGTCTGAGTGAGGGACACCCTCTTGGAGTGCAGAACGTAAGTCAGCTGGCTTGATTGCACCCAAGTTATTTCCCCAGTGCAAGATCACCGGCGTTCCAGTGGCTAGATCAATCACTAGCGATACGCCATCGGCGTCTAGGGTTACGAAGTTCTCTGGGGCGCTCATTTTGTTTCTCTTTATCTTTAGTTTGTGAATTGGGGGCTAGGTCCACATTGCTGCAGGCCTAGCCCCCGAATCCTTATCTCTTCAATGTATTACTTGAAGAGTGCCTTTACTGCATCGTTAGCTGCTGTTAGCGAGCTAACGTCAGCCTTGCCAGACATTACCGCTTCCATTGCTGGGTTCATGATGTCGTTAATCTTCGACTTCTTGTCAGCAATTGGGAATAGGAAGGTGGTCTTGTCAGTGATGTGTACTGAGAATGCAGATACATCTACACCCTTAGCCTGCATTGCAGCAACAGCCTTGTCGGTTGCTTCTGGGATTGCAGGGAACACAACTGCAGCAGCAGCTACAACGTCCTGACATGCTGCCGAACCTAGGTACTTAACCCACTGCCACGCGGCTTCTGGGTTCTTTGACGATGCGCTGATGTTGTCAGCTAGACCGTTGTACATAGAGGCACGCTTGCCGGTAGGACCAACAGGAGTTGGAGCAAGTGCTGGCTCGAACTTGTCAGACTTGGCACCGAATACGGAACCGGTCATCCAAGAACCGTTTGAAGCCATAGCAACCTTGCCGGCAGCTAGCTGGTCAGACCAACCAACACCGTTCTGCTGAGCGAAGGTAGGCATGTAACCCTTTTCGCTTAGGCTGTGCCACCACTTGATGGTTTCCTGGAACTTAGGGTCGTCGTAGTGGTAGTTGGTGTCCCAAGGGCCATCGTTTACCTTCCAACCGTTAGCAGCTGCTAGGAACGACCACTGGGTCTGGCCATCGCCACCGCCAGTGCCTTCCATCCAGATACCGTAGGTCTTGACGTGTGCCTTGTCGAAGCCAGCTTCGTCTCCGCGCTTACCGTTCTTGTCAACGGTTAGGTGAGCAATCGCCTTCTCGTAGGTTCCACCGTCGGTTGGGTTCCAATCAAGGTTGCTCATGTCAACGCCTGCAGCGTCGGTTAGCTTCTTGTTGTAGAACAATGCGATGGTGTCAAAGTCCTTTGGTAGACCGTACTGCTTACCATCTGGGCTGGTCCACAGCGAAGCCAAACCAGGCTGGTAGGTGTTAGCAACATCAACGTTGTCGCGCTTGATGTAGTCATCTAGCGCAAGAATGTTGCCGTTGTTTACGAATTCTGGGTAGAAAGCTAGGTGCGAAGTAAATACGTCGTAGCCATCGCCCGATACGAATCCAGCGTTAACCTTCTTCCAGTAGTCATCCCAACCGACCTGTTCAATGTTGACAGTGATCTTTGGGTTGGCCTTGTGGAAATCGGCAGCACACTGCTTGTAAGCAGGTAGCTGGTTCGAGTCCCAAAGACCATAACTGATGGTGCCCTCTGCCGCAGGAGCCGCCGGCGCACATGCGCTGAGGCCTAGAGGCAGAGCTAGTACTGCAGCAATCGCTACAGCTCTCTTGAATACCTTCATTTTTTTCCTTTGTTTGATGTTTTCGGTTTCCAACCAAGAGCCCGCCTCGCGAACCCCAACTGCAGTGAAGTTGTGCATTATTACTTCACCGCAGAAGCTTGAATCGATCCAACGATCTTCTTGCCGGCGAATATCATCAGCAAGATCATTGGTATG
Organism: Rhodoluna sp.; assembly: GCA_023260375.1. Taxonomy (GTDB): domain Bacteria; phylum Actinomycetota; class Actinomycetes; order Actinomycetales; family Microbacteriaceae; genus Rhodoluna. The sequence continues at coordinate 2,466 of JALQVK010000114.1, forward strand.
GCAGCGATTAGGGCTGCTGCCATCAGCCCAGACCAGTCGGGACTTCCCTGAGGGGTCTGTGATTTGAAAACTCCAAGGCCAACAGTCAAGACTGTTGACTCTGGCTTACCGGAACCTACATAGAACGGCCAGAGGTAGTCGTTCCAGGCTCCGATGAATTGCAAAATTGCGAGAGTGATGATTTGTGGCCAGGCGATTGGAATCACAATCTGGCGGAAGATTCGGAAGTGGTTTGCGCCATCGATGACGGCAGCCTCCACAATGCTTAGGTTGGTGCCGAGAAAGAACTGACGAAGGAAGAAGATTGCGAATGGCGCCATCAAAAGTCCAGGCAGCATGATTCCGAAAAGACTGTTCACGAGGTGCAATTCGCGAATTAGCAAGAAGTTCGGTAGAACTAGGAAGATTCCAGGCACGGTTAGTGCGATTACGAATAGGAAAAATATTGCGTCGCGACCTTTGAACTTCAAAATTGAGAAGGCATATGCAGCTGCAGCACTAAAAGCGACTTGGCAGACCGTGAGAATTACACAGACTATTACTGAGTTCATGAAGTAAAGCGAGAAGTTTACCGAAGCTCCTGAACCACCTTCGGCAAGGGCTTGGGCATTGGTCGAGAGGCCCAAAGCACGAGCGAACCCTCCCATAGTGAAATTAACCGGCATCAAACTGGTTGGGTCGCTGAATAAAGTCTTGCTGGTGCTTAGCGCAGTGCGTAGCATCCAGTAAACCGGGAATAGAGTCACCAGCACGATTATGGTTAGTGAGCCGTATCCGAAAATCTTTGAGCCAAGGCTGCGCTTGATTGTGCTTTCGGAAGCTTCTTGGTTACGTGACTGGCGTTTCGTCTGGATTTTGTCGCTCATGGTTATCGATCCATATCCGATTGATTTGCCGACAGTAACTTGGTTTGCGCGAAAGCGATGATGGAAAGCATGACCATCAGTGCAACCGAAATTGCCGAGGCATAGCCGAACTCATTGTTTCCCCACGCGGTTTTCGAAATGAGGATGCTGAAAGTCTCGGTGGCGTGGATTGGGCCGCCCTTGGTAGTTACTGCAATGGTGTCGAAAATCTGGAACGAACCGGTCACGGTGATTACCATGACGAAAGCAAGCACTGGACGCAGTAGCGGCAGCGTGATGCTGCGGAAGGTACGCCATTCTCCGGCGCCGTCTACCGCAGCTGCGTCGTAAACATCTTTAGGGATGGCCTGCAATCCCGCAAAAATCAAGAGTGCTGTGTATCCAACGTGACGCCACACGTTAATCAGTGCGATTGTGGGCATCGCGGTTACGTCGGAGAAGAAGGTGAACTTGTCGATGCTGAAGAAGTCGAGCACCGAGTTGATGAGACCTAGATTGTAGTCGGTTAGCCAATACCAAACCAAGGCCACAATCACATTCGAGAACAGGTATGGAAGAAGAATGATTCCGCGAATCACTGTTGAGCGGGTATAACGCTGCATTAGTACTGCAATAAATAATGCGAGTACGGTTTGGATACCGATGTTGATGATTACGTATTCCAGGGTCACCCAAAGTGCGTTCCAGAAAACAGGGTCCGCGATCATGCGCGTGTAGTTGTCGAGACCGATGAACTTAGGTGCGCGGAAGATGTTGTATTCGGTGAAGCTCAGGTAGATTCCGCGAATTCCTGGAATGAGCACGAAGACCGAGAGACCAATAAGTGCCGGCCCCATGAAAGGCAGAGCAGTAAGGAAGTCACTCTTCCTCTTGCGTTTAGCAACTACTGGGTTTGCCATCGGTTGCACCTTTCATGAATAGTCATTTACCAATACTTCACAGATTACTTGCGTAAATTCACAAAAACTCACCGCTTTTCACAAAAGTTACCATTGTGTTATCAAATTCGTACAATAGTTACTTAAAAGCGACATACCCTTACTTGTGTAAGAAAATTTGAGAGGAAATGCAACGATGCTCGCCCCACAACGCCAGACCCTGATTCTTCAGGAGATTAGTCGTTCTGGCGCTGCACGCATCTCGGAGTTGGCAGAAATACTTAGCGTTTCCGAAATGACCGTTCGCCGCGACATTGATGCGCTTGCCGATCAAGGACAAATTGAAAAGGTTCACGGCGGGGCCATTGCTCTACTAGAAGCCAGCAACATTAGCGAGCCTCCATTCAAAGCAACCTCCATGCGAGAGCAAGCAGCCAAAGATGCAATCGGCGCTCGAGCTGCAGAACTCGTCAAGCCTGGCCATTCCATTGGATTAATGGGTGGAAGTACCGTGTTCGCGATGGCCAAACACATCGCCAGCATCCCTCGCATTACAGTGGTAACTAATTCTCTGCCCGTTTCGGATTACCTTCACCGCGAAGGCAACCAGGACCAGGTGGTCATCCTGACTGGCGGTATGCGAACCCCTACCGACTCATTTGTGGGTGAATTCACGATTGCATCGCTACAGCGACTAAATCTCGACCTGGCTTTTATCGGCACCCACGGAGTTGACCTTCGCGGCGGCTTCAGTTCGCCAAACCTCTACGAGGCTGAGACTAACCGCAGCGTGCGCCAGCGCACCAAGAAATTCGTCGTCTTAGCTGACCACACCAAGTGGGGCAAGTTAGGTTTCAGCACATTCGCCGGGCTAAACGAAGCCGACGTTCTAATCACCGATGACGCAATCGACGCCGGTGCTGTAAAAGCACTTAGAGAAGAGATTGCAGAAGTGATCACCGTAAAGAGTGGTTTGTCAGAATAATGAAGACTTCAAACAAAATCTCTGTCACGCTTTCAGACGGTCGCGAACTAATTTATTTTGACGACGCAGACAGTCAACTTCCGAACGAACGAAAGAACGACTCGCGTCCTTCGCTAGAACGACCCGATGTTGCCGAAATGCGCCTAGACACCCTCACCGGCGACTGGATTTCCGTGGCAGCTGCTCGAAATGGTCGAGCATTCTTGCCTCCAGCCCATCTTTGCCCATTGTGCCCGACCACCGAAGCCAACCTCTCCGAAATTCCGGATCAGTTTGATGTTGCAGTCTTTGAAAACAAAAGCCCTTCATTCGGTCCGGCTCTTGCTGAAACCGACGACGAAAACTTCGGCGTCATTGAGCACCTCAAACTGGGGTCCACTCTCCCGTCGGTCGGTCGTTGTGAAGTCGTGGTTTTTTCTCCGGAACACGAAGGTTCACTTTCTAAGCTTCCAATC
>JALQVK010000116.1 GCA_023260375.1 Rhodoluna sp.
GCTATTTAGTAATGCTTGCCGTCCAGGACTTAGAAATTCGAATTGGCGCCAGACTACTTATGTCTGGCGTTAATTTTCGTGTCGATAAGGGCGACAAAATTGGTTTAGTCGGTCGAAATGGGGCGGGTAAAACCACATTGACCAAGATTTTGGCGGGGGAGAACCCACCATCCGGAGGCACTATTGATCGCCATGGAGAGATTGGCTACCTACCTCAAGATCCACGAACCGGAGATCCTGAAGAGTTAGCTCGCACACGTATCTTAAATGCTCGTGGCCTCGGAGATCTGATGCTCAAAATGTCCCAAGCAACCGAAGACATGGGTTCCATCGAGGAGGAAGTCTTCGAACGCGGAATGAAGAATTACTCTCATTACGAGGACGAGTTTCAGAGCGCAGGTGGCTATGCTGCCGAAGCTGAAGCCGCGGCGATTGCAAGCAACTTAGGAATCAAAGAGTCCATCCTCAGCCAACCGCTGAAAACACTCTCAGGCGGTCAGCGTCGTCGTATTGAACTTGCACGAATCCTATTTTCCAATGCAAACACAATGATTCTCGACGAGCCGACTAACCACCTCGACGCCGATTCTGTGATCTGGCTCCGTGATTTTTTAAAGAGCTATCAGGGGGGTCTAATCGTCATCAGTCACGATGTTGATCTGATTGGTGAGACCGTGAATCGAGTCTTCTACCTCGATGCAATTCGTACCGTGATTGACGTTTACAACATGGGATGGCATAACTACCTAAAGCAGCGAGAGAGCGACCAAGAACGCCGAAAGCGTGAACGAGCCAACGCCGAGAAGAAGGCGAGTACTCTGCAACTTCAGGCAGCTAAATTCGGCGCCAAGGCATCTAAAGCTGCTGCTGCACATCAGATGGTCAAACGAGCGGAAAAACTAATTTCTGGACTTGAAGATGTGCGCGAAGTGGATCGCGTCGCAAACATTCGCTTTCCAGATCCAGCGCCTTGTGGAAAGACTCCACTATTTGCCGAGAATCTAAGCAAGTCATATGGCTCTTTAGAAATATTTACTGCCGTGGACCTGGCCATAGACAAGGGTTCCAAAGTAGTTGTGCTTGGGCTAAATGGCGCCGGTAAAACAACGTTGCTTCGGATTCTTGCAGGCATTGATAAATCAGACACAGGTCAGGTAATACCTGGACATGGTCTAAAAGTCGGCTATTACGCACAGGAGCACGAGACACTAAACGTGAACCTGACCGTTCTCGAGAACATGCAAAGAGCAGCGCCTCAGCTGAATGACACCGATTCACGAAAAGTCTTAGGGTCATTTTTATTCAGCGGCGACGATGTCAACAAGAAGGCCGGCGTACTTTCAGGAGGAGAGAAGACCCGTCTGGCACTCGCCACGCTGGTGGTCTCCTCTGCCAATGTTCTTCTTCTGGATGAACCGACAAACAACCTAGACCCAGCGAGTCGCGAAGAGATTTTGAACGCCCTAAATTCATTTTCAGGAGCAGTGGTCCTTGTTTCTCACGACGAGGGAGCGGTTAGAGCCCTGAACGCCGATCGAGTTTTGATTCTTCCTGACGGTGTTGAAGATCACTGGAACGAAAGCTACGCAGAACTTATCTCACTGTCGTAGTTTCATCCTCGTATTGAGCATCCAATTCGGAGCGTCTTTGTCTCCTAGATGATTTGCCGAAGACCTCATTCTCGGAATCTTTTCGAATCCTCCAAATGAGGGCGATTGCGGCCATGAGCGCAAAAAGAATCCACTGCAGAGCGTAACTTAAATTGTTGCCCTCTTCTGTTGCCGGAGCTGGCATATGTTTTAGGTGACCACCAACCCTTGGTGATTCCGAAATCATTCGTAAATACCCGTTGTCGAAGCTCGAGGCAAGGGACGTTTTCTGATTCGCTAAACCAATGTTTATCGTGGCCAACTGACCCTTAGGAGCACTCCTATTTAGAACCGGCTCTTCGACCATGAGATGTGCAATGAGGGTAGTCTGATCGGCCGAGGGAAGGGGAACGGAATCTGGGTAATCCTGCTTAGAGCCGCTGGGTATCCATCCTCTTGAAACGTATATGAGTGTTCCATTATCGGAAATAAAAGGAACCAGCTCCTCAAATCCAGCCTGTCCATCGTTCGGCCTGTTTCTAACTAAGAGGGTTTTCTCAGGAATGTATTTTCCACTGACTCGAACTCGGCGCCAGGATTTCTCCGGAAGAGGAAGTTGACCATCAATCAGTAACTTCTCAAGGGAGACAGGGGATAGGGAGTAATTTGTCTTGACGAGTGTGATTGCGGCTAATTTAGTTTCGCGTCTTGCAAATTGCCAGTTCGAGAGAAACCCACAGGCAATCGAAAACACCAATACCAGAACGATCCAGTTAAGCCACTTCTTCAAAACATTTCCTCGATTTTCAGAAAGAAACCTCGAACCGATAAATAACTAACAAAAAACTCCGAGTGCTCATCACAGGTTGCCCAAGTTTTACGTTTCTTCTCATCGTGAATTTTAGGATTACGCCAAATCACGAACTTTGAAGCGGCGTTTTGACAACCGGCTTTTGAGCAAAGATTCAAAACTTTCCCCGTATTTCCGCACCCACGTCGATGGCTAGCGGTTCAATCTTTTTGGCAACTTCGGATTCCTTAGCCTCGCCACCAACATTGTTCGCAACTACTACAGCGAAATAGGGAAGAAAAACCGCACCAATCGCGAAAATCCATTGCCAAACCCCGTGCGTGAAGACAACCAGGGCAACACATGCGAAACGTGTCAACATCGAAATTGTGTAAATGACCATGCGACGACGTCGCTCACTGTCTGGAGCTTCCGCTAGAGAAGTTACTACGTGTGGTTTGGTCATTTGGGCCTTTCTTCAAGGGTAACGCAAGGACACATTTGAATTTGTGACAAGTAAACTTTGATAACCAACAAACTTTGAAAGGCATTCCATGAATTCCCCAAGAACTGTTCTTGTTACCGGAGGAAACCGAGGCATTGGTAGAGCAATCGCCGAAGAGTTTATCGCTCAAGGCCATCGCGTCGCGGTAACTGTTCGCAGCGGTGAAGGACCGAAGGGTTCGCTGAGTGTCAAAGCAGACGTAACCGATGCGGCAAGCCTGGATTCGGCTTTTGCTGAAGTTGAAGAAAAACTCGGTCCCATTGAAGTATTGGTGGCGAACGCTGGAATCACCAGAGACACCCTTTTGATGCGAATGACTGACGAGGAATTCGAAGAGGTTATCAACACGAACCTAAATGGCGTTTTCAGAGTGCTAAAGCGAGCGACCAAGGGAATGATCAAGGCTCGGTTCGGTCGGGTGATTCTTATTGGTAGCGTTGTCGGACTTTTGGGAAGCGCCGGTCAGGTGAACTATTCAGCAGCGAAATCTGCTCTAGTTGGTATGGCTCGATCCGTAACCAGAGAACTGGGCGGGCGAGGAATTACTGCCAACGTTGTTGCTCCTGGCTTCATTGACACTGACATGACTGCGGAACTTCCAGAAGCCCAGCAGGAAGATTACAAGCGTCGAATCCCTGCAGGACGCTTCGCAGCCCCTAGCGAGGTGGCCAAAGTTGTTGCTTGGCTCGCTGGCGAGGACGCAGCATACATTTCTGGTGCAGTTATTCCAGTAGACGGCGGACTTGGAATGGGTCACTAAAGCATCGAATTCTCAACAATTCGTGCCAAAATATTCACAACATAAAAGAACGGACTCAAATGTCGCTACTAGCTGGCAAGAAATTACTGATTACCGGAGTACTCACCGAAGCCTCGATTGCTTTTTCGGTTGCGAAGCTCGCACAAGAACAGGGAGCGGAAATCGTTCTTTCATCGTTCGGACGCATGCTGCCGATTACTCAGAAGATCGCTGAGCGTCTTCCAAAGCCTTGCGCGGTTATCGAACTTGATGCAACTAACAGCGACGACCTTGCCGCTTTAGAGTCACGAGTGCGTGAACACCTCCCACACCTCGACGGTATTGTGCACGCGATCGCTTTTGCACCGCAAACTGCGCTGGGTGGTAATTTCCTTGAAACTGAATGGGAAGACGTCTCAACCGCCGTTCAGGTTTCTGCCTATTCCCTCAAGTCAATCACCGTTGCAGCGAAGCCGTTGCTTACCCGCGGTTCTTCGGTAGTAGGGCTAACCTTCGACGCCACAGTATCTTGGCCAGTGTATGACTGGATGGGTGTAGCTAAGGCTGCGTTTGAATCAGTAAGTCGATACCTCGCACGTTACCTCGGTAAGGACGGCATCCGAGTAAACCTAATCTCGGCCGGCCCTCTTCGCACAACTGCCGCTAAAGGTATTCCTGGTTTCGCAACCATGGAAGAACTTTGGACAGACCGAGCACCTCTAGGGTGGGACCTAACCGACACCACAGCAGCTGCTCGCGGAATCATTGCTTTGCTGTCTGACTGGTTCCCAGCAACCACCGGTGAATTGATTCACGTAGATGGTGGTTTGCACTCAACCGGCGCATAAAGCTCAAAACAAAAATGCCCCTCGCTTTTGAGGGGCATTTTTTATAACAACTTTAGGTGGGGTATCACCAGTGTGAGATCTGGTGTATCAATGGTGACGTCAGCTCGTTCTCTGACCATGGGCTTGGCGTTGTAAGCAAAAGACAGACCTGCTACTTCGAACATATCTAAATCATTAGCGCCATCGCCAATAGCAGCGGTCCAGGCAGGCTCTTCTCCGAAATCAGCAGCCCATTCCAAAAGCGCTTCTGCCTTTGCTCTGCGATCGATGATTTTTCCTAGTAAACCACCGGTAAGTAATCCATCCTTGATTTCCAGCTGATTGGCCCTGTAGTAGTCCAGATTTAGCTTTGCGGCTAGGGGAGCGAGTATCTGATTGAAACCCCCAGAAACGGCTCCTACTCGGCCTCCTGCAGCATGTACCGCGTGAATCAGCTGTTCAGCTCCCACGCTTAGACGTACTTGATCAAAAACCTCTGTGAGAACCGATTCTTTGACGCCAGCAAGGGTTGCAACGCGAGAACGAAGAGACTCCTCGAAATCAATTTCCCCGCGCATTGCAGCATCGGTGACGGCGGCAACTTCTGCGCGTGTTCCAGCGAAGTCCGCCAGTAATTCAATAACTTCATCTTGTATGAGCGTTGAATCAACGTCCATAACTACTAATCGATAACTCAAGGTGTGACTAGTGTACCTTTGGCAACCACAGTAATTCCGCTGTCGGTAACGGTAAATCCGCGGTCTAGGTCTCTTTGACGGTCCACTCCAACTCCAGCTCCATCAGCAATGACGACACCTTTATCCAAGATGGCCCGGCGAACAGTTGCATTTCGTCCGATTACAACGCCGTCAAGGAGAACCGAATCGGTTATCAGTGCATTCGAGTTGACCTTAACCCAAGGGGAAAGTACCGAACGCTCAACAATGCCTCCCGATACTACTGTGCCGAGCGAAACAATCGAATCTGTGGTGCGTCCTTGATTTCCTTCACCATCATGCACAAATTTTGCAGGTGGCAGATTGATTTGCTGAGTAAAAATAGGCCACTCATTGTTGTAAAGGTTAAAGATAGGCATAACCGAGATTAGGTCCATGTGAGCTTCAAAATAGGACTCAATGGTTCCAACATCGCGCCAATAGCTCTTGTCTCTGGCGGTTGCCCCAGGAATTTCGTTGAATGTGAAGTCGTAAACACCGGCATCGTCACGGCCGACCATGTACGGGATTATGTCCCCGCCCATGTCGTGAGAAGAGTCGTCCAAAGTTCCATCGTGCTCAATCGCGTCGATCAACGCCTGAGCCGAGAAGACATAGTTTCCCATAGACGCCAGGACCTCGTTCGGAGAGTCTGGCAATCCCTTTGGGTCGCTTGGCTTCTCTAAGAATGCGGCAATTTTCGTGTTGTCTTTGGCGTCGACCTCAATAACCCCGAACTGATTCGCAAGACTCATTGGCTGGCGAATGGCAGCAACCGTTACACCCTTGCCAGACGCGATGTGGGCTTCAATCATTTGGTCGAAGTCCATTCGGTACACGTGGTCGGCACCAATCACAACTACATAGTCTGGGGTCTCATCCGAGAGAAGATTCATGCTCTGCAAGATGGCATCAGCAGAACCGGAAAACCAGCGCTTACCCAAACGCTGTTGAGCTGGCACCGATGCTACATATGACCCAAGCAGTGGGGACATACGCCAGGTCTGTGAGATGTGGCGGTCCAACGAATGTGACTTGTATTGCGTCAAAACCACGATTCTTCGAACGCCAGAATTGATCAAATTCGAAAGAGCAAAATCGATCAATCGGTAACTTCCACCGAAAGGTACAGCTGGTTTTGCTCGGTCTGCGGTAAGTGGCATGAGGCGCTTTCCTTCGCCGCCTGCAAGTACCATTCCAAAGATTCTTCGTGTTGCCATATTTGGATGGTAATGCCTATCCGCAAAATGTAGTTAACATAGCGTCATGAGAATCGATCTAATCACTAAGGAATATCCGCCTTTCATTTATGGCGGAGCGGGCGTACATGTCGCTGAATTAGTGAGAGTTCTCAGGAAAAGCATCGATGTGCAGGTGAGATGTTTTGGCGAGGATCGTGATGAAAAAGATACAAAATCCTACGGCCACCCACACAACTTTGACGGGAGCAATGCAGCCATTCAAACCATGGCGACTGACCTTTCCATGGTTGATGACATCGCCGGAACTGATCTAGTTCACTCCCACACCTGGTACGCCAACTTCGCCGGACACGTAGCTGGTCAATTGCATGGTGTTCCGCACCTAATTACTGCTCATAGCCTGGAACCTTTGCGCCCATGGAAAGCCGAACAACTTGCTGGTGGGTATGCAGTCTCGAGTTGGGTTGAAAGAACTGCATACGAGGCTGCCACCGGAATTATTGCTGTGAGTCATGGAATGCGTGCAGATATTTTGCGTTCATACCCCCAAATAGATCCTTCGAAGGTATCTGTGGTTCACAACGGCATTGACCTTTCGGCCTTCCAGAGCGCCAGTAACCCAGATCTCGTTAGAGCCCTCGGTATTAATCCAGATGCTCGGTCGGTTGTCTTTGTTGGGCGAATCACACAGCAAAAGGGACTCCCATACCTACTCCAAGCTGTCAAGGACCTTCCAAGTGACGTCCAAATCGTTTTGTGCGCTGGTGCTCCAGACACCAAGGAAATGCAACAACGCGTAGTTGATCTGGTTGATGAGTTGAAGGCAAAACGCAGCGGCGTGATTTGGGTCGAAAAGCACCTCAGCCGTTCCGAACTGATTGCCGTATTGTCTAGCGCAACAGTATTCGCCTGTCCTTCCATTTATGAACCATTAGGAATTGTCAATCTAGAAGCTATGGCCTGCGGAATTCCAGTCGTCGCGACTGCCACCGGTGGAATCCCCGAGGTCGTCGAAGATGGCGTGACCGGCTTATTAGTGCCGATTGAACAAGTACTCGATGGCAGCGGAAAGCCACTTGATGAGGCAAAGTTCGTGGCCGACACCGCGGAGGCACTGCAAAAAGCACTGAATGATCCTCACCTGAGAGGAAAGGGTCTTGCTGGTCGTAAGCGAGTAGAAGACCTTTTCAGTTGGGACAAAATTGCCAACGAAACCATTACCGTTTACCGCAACGCCATTGAGTCTTTCGTCTAGGCTCTTTTCATGGCTAACACTCTCGAATTCAAGAACGTAACCGTCACCAGAGACGGTGTTGAGATTCTCAAATCGATTGATTGGTCGGTTCAAGACAACCAACGTTGGGTCATCGTCGGCCCAAATGGAGCCGGTAAGACAACCTTGCTAAAAGTTGCTGCCGCTCAGATTCAACCAACCACGGGCACTGCGACTATTTTGGGGGAAACTCTCGGGTCAGTTAACGTTTTCGACCTCCGAACCCGAGTTGGCTTCGCGTCGACTGCACTTGTTTCACACATTCCTAACTCTGAAACTGTTCTGAACGCTGTATTGACTGCAAGTTACGCCATTACCGGGCGATGGACCGAAACCTATGAAGACATTGATGAAAAGCGTGCCAGGAGAGTTTTAGCCGAATGGAATCTCAGCGAGCACGCCGATCGCGCCTTTGGAACCCTAAGCGATGGTGAACGTAAAAGAGTTCAACTTGCGAGAGCGGTTATGACCGACCCAGAACTTCTACTACTGGATGAGCCGGTAGCTAGCCTAGATTTGGGCGCCAGGGAACAAACGGTTCAGCTTCTTGGCGCCTATGCATCATCGCCGGTTGCACCATCAATGATCATGGTTACCCACCATTTGGAAGAGATTCCCACCGGTTTCACACATGCGCTTCTTTTGAATGAAGGTTCAGTTGTCGCTCAGGGACCAATTGAGAACATCATTTCGAGTGATCTACTAAGCGAAACCTTCGGATTTGGCTTGTCTGTTTCCAGCGAGGGCGGGCGCTTCCAAGTTCGTTCCAAGTAACGCTAGTCACACTTCAAGTTATTTGGTATAGTTTTAAGGTTGCCATCGCAACGACTAAGACTTTTTTTATGAGGATTTATTCATGAAGGCTGAAATTCACCCAAAGTACGAAGCAATCGTATTTCGCGATCTAGCTTCGGGCGTTGCATTTCTTACCCGTTCGACCATTTCGAGCAACAAGACCATCGAATGGGAAGATGGAAACACTTACCCTGTCTACGATGTTGAAATTTCTTCTGAATCCCACCCTTTCTACACCGGAAAGCAGCGCATCATGGATGCAGCAGGCCGCGTAGAGCGCTTCAACGCACGCTACAAGAACTTCGGAGCCTAAGCTCAAAAAAAATCCCCTCACCTAATCGGTGAGGGGATTTTTTATGCTCGAGGTTTTTCAGGCCAACCGAAAGTCGCATTGAAGTCTGGGTTGATGCCCTTCATGAACTTGGCAAAAGATTCGTCCTGCTCTACAGACCAAACTGCCTGACTGGCATGCAGCTCGTCTAGTGGAACATCCAACTCAGCCGGAAACTGGGCCGCCATGGCTTGAGCAATATGCCCAGCAGCCACGGCATCGGCAGTTGCGTTATGTGCATCATCAAGTTTTACGTTGTAGTGGCCAGCAACGATCTCGAGTCGACGTTTGCCTTTGCGAAACTGAACCAATTTTTTGTCCAGGACTAAAGGGTCGAGGATTGGCCCAGGGTTTTCCGGCCAAGGTATTCCGAAGTCCTCGGCGTGCTGCCTGAGAATTGTGAAATCATACGGAGCGTTATAAGCAACAACCGGAATACCCCGCGAAAAGTAACCTGCGAGAGTTTGACAGATTTCCCGAACGACTTGGGCCAAATTTGCACCTTGGGCTCGTGCCATTTGGGTTGTGATCCCGTGAACGGCGGCTGCCTCGGCAGGAATCTCGACTCCAGGATCTGCTAACCAAGAAACATCGTCACCATTCATGGTTCCGTCGGGGTTCAGAAGAGCGGCGCAGGCGGTCACAATGCGGGAAGTCCTGTGGTCTAATCCAGTGGTTTCTAGATCGAAAACCGCGATTGGTTTTTTCGCCCACTCTGGAAGTGGTTGTTCTATTTCAAATAGCTCGTCATTACTCACAATCACAGACTAGGCGAGCGATTGGACATTCTAGATTAGGCGAGTCCTGCTGTTTCAATTAGCTCTGCAGTTGCTCTGTGGTGGTTGAGCGTGAAGATGTGCAAGCCGGGTGCGCCTCCTGATAGCAAACCCTTTGCAAGCTCAACCGAAAAATTCATACCGATGTTACGTGCCGCATCTTCATCGGCGGCACTATTCAGCCGCTCGACTAAATGTCCCGGAACGTTCGCGCCTGACATGTCTGCCATGCGTAGTACCTGCTTTGCGTTTGCAATTGGCATCAAACCAGGAACAATCGGAATGGTAATTCCGGCAAGGCGAGCCGCTGAAACCAACTCAAAGTAGGCATCGATGTCGAAGAAGAGTTGAGTCATTGCAAAAGAAGCACCGGATTCCTGTTTTATTTTCAGGACCGCCAAATCGTGAGCCAAGGTTGGAGATTCGGGATGTTTTTCGGGGAAAGCAGATACCCCAACCTCAAAACTTGATCCTTGCACGAATTGCACCAAGTCATTGGCCGTTTGAAAGTCACCTAATGGATTACCAACAAAATCTTTTGGAGTATCGCCACGAAGAGCCAAGATCGCAGCAACACCAGCTTGCGAATATTCACTTAAAAGAGTCTGGATGTTGGTTTCAGTAGCGCCAATGCAGGTTAGGTGTGCAATGGTCGGAACTTTACTAGAAAGTTCCTTTACGACGGCGAGGGAACTTTCCTGGTTACTTCCCATGGCCCCATAAGTAACCGATACAAAATCGGGATTAAATCTCTGAAGTTCGGCAAAACTAGTACGAAGTGTCTCGAAACCTGAAACATCTTTCGGTGGAAAGAACTCGAAAGAAATCGTCGGACGCGCCGCGCTTAGAAGTGAGCTGATTGATACTGGCGCGTTGATCATCCTCAAATTATATCAACTGCTTCGAGGGTAAACTTTTAGGTAATGTTCAACCCTAGATCCCAAGCGCTAATCGACGCTGTTCGCACCCGTGTTGTCGTCGCTGACGGCGCTATGGGAACCATGATTCAGGATGCAAATCCTTCTATGGATGACTTCGAACAACTCGAGGGCTGCAATGAAATTCTGAACGTAACTAGACCAGACCTAATCGGTGAAATTCACAGGGCATATTTGGCGGCTGGCGCAGAAGCGATTGAAACTAATACCTTTGGCGCTAACTTTGCCAACCTAACCGAGTATGGAATCCCAGAACGCATTTCCGAGCTGGCTGAAGCCGGCGCCCGAATAGCCCGTGAAGTGGCCGCTGAATTCGGACCAGAACGTTGGGTACTTGGATCAATGGGACCTGGAACGAAACTACCAACACTGGGACATGAGACTTTCGCAGTGCTGCGAGACGCCTATCAAGAGCAGACAGAAGGACTAATTCGTGGAGGTGCGGATGCGGTTCTAGTTGAAACCACTCAAGACCTACTTCAAACCAAGGCATCGGTCATTGGCGCAAAGCGCGCGATGAAAAAACTGGACCAGGAACTTCCAATCATCGTTTCGGTGACGATTGAAACCACCGGAACCATGCTTTTGGGTTCCGAAATTGGTGCTGCGCTAACAACTCTCGAAGCTCTGGGCATTGACGCTATTGGCCTTAACTGCGCAACCGGCCCTGCCGAAATGAGCGAACACCTTCGTTATCTAGCTAAGCACTCAACACTGCCGGTCTCTGTGATGCCAAACGCTGGTTTGCCAATCCTCTCCGGGGACGGTGCTTACTATCCACTTTCGGCAGACGAACTTGCACTAGCCCAGGCAGCATTCGTCCGTGAGTTCGGTGCCGGCTTAGTCGGAGGCTGTTGCGGTACTACTCCAGGTCACATTAAGGCCATTGCCGAAATAGTCAAAAATCAGACTCCAAAGCGTCCAAGCTTTGAATCGGAACCTGGCTTGGCGAGCCTTTACCAACTTCAGCCTTATGACCAAACAGTTACGTACTTCTCAATCGGTGAGCGAACCAACGCAAACGGATCGAAGGCGTTCCGAGAAGCCATGCTCTCCGAAAATTGGGAAGAATGCATTGAAATTGCCAAGGCCCAGACCCGCGATGGCGCCCACGCTCTAGATGTCTGTGTGGACTATGTTGGCCGTGATGGGGCTAAAGACATGCGCGAGCTGGTTAGCCGTCTAGCAACGGCATCAACTCTTCCGCTGGTTCTGGACTCGACGGAACCGAACGTTCTCGCTGCCGGACTTGAAGCCTATGGCGGACGCGCACTGATCAACTCTGTGAACTTTGAAGATGGCGATGGTCCGAACTCGCGCTATCAACGAATCATGCCTCTAGTCAAAGAACATGGAGCTGCCGTTGTTGCCCTCACGATTGACGAGGAAGGTCAAGCTCGTACCGCCAAAACCAAGCTTGCAATTGCTCGACGTCTTATCAAAGACCTCACTGAAAACTGGGGTCTTCCGCTTGCCGACATTATGGTCGACACGCTCACGTTCCCGATTGCGACCGGTCAAGACGAAACTCGTCGAGATGGAATTGAAACCATTGAAGCTATCCGTGCGCTCCACAAAGAGTTCCCAGGCATTCAATCAACACTTGGTGTTTCTAATATTTCCTTTGGACTGAATCCAGCCGCACGACAAGTTTTGAACTCAGTTTTCTTGAGCGAGTGTGTAAAGGCTGGGCTCACCGCTGCCATTGTTCACTCGGCAAAGATTCTCCCGCTGAATCAGATTCCTAAGGATCAGCTTGACGCCGCCATGGGGCTCGTCTACGACGCGCGTACTTACGACGAAGATGGCAACGTTACCTTCGACCCACTCACTCACTTCCTCAACGTGTTTTCGGGAGTTGACGCAACAGCCGCTAAGGCTTCGCGAGCCGACGAACTCGCCGCGATGCCACTCAACGAACGACTTCGCCAAAGAATTATCGACGGTGAGCGAAAAGGGCTTGAAGCCGACCTAGATGAAGCGATTACTGAAGGCCAGAAGGCACTTGAGATTATCAACACGCACCTTCTGGCAGGTATGCAAATCGTTGGAGAACTCTTCGGTAAGGGCGAGATGCAATTGCCGTTCGTACTGCAATCAGCCGAAGTCATGAAGACTGCAGTTGCCCACCTAGAGCCACTCATTGAAAAGACAGATGAATCGGGTAAAGGCAAGATTCTCTTGGCAACGGTTCGAGGCGATGTTCACGACATCGGCAAGAACTTGGTCGAAATCATTCTCAGTAACAACGGCTATGACACCGTAAACATTGGAATCAAGCAACCAATCAACGAAATCCTCGCGGCCGCTGAAGAGCACAACGTCGACGTAATTGGTTTGAGCGGACTCCTCGTGAAGTCGACTCTGATTATGCGCGAGAACCTGGAAGAGATGAACGCTAGGGGAGTAGCCAAGAAGTGGCCTGTGATTCTTGGCGGCGCCGCGCTAACCCGATCTTTCGTTGAAGAAGATTTAGCTGGCATTTTTGAGGGTGAGGTTCGTTATGCCCGTGACGCGTTCGAAGGCCTACGACTTATGGATGCCATGATGCAGGTCAAGCGCGGGGTAGAGGGAGCAGAATTACCAGCCCTACGTAAACGAGTCGTTTCAAATGGTGCCACCCTGGAAAGAACAGCGCCAGAAGACCTTCCAAAGCGCTCAGATGTTGCAACCGACAATCAGATACCTAAGCCTCCTTTTTGGGGCT
>JALQVK010000132.1 GCA_023260375.1 Rhodoluna sp.
AGGTAGGCCTCGTCGATGTTGCGCGCAGTGAGCGGGTAGATGACGAAGTTCTTCAGGTCAACAAGGTCCACGGCAGGTCCGACATACGACGGCACTTCCTCGGTAGTCTCGTTCTCCACCGGCTGCAGGCCGACCACGTTGCCGAACTGGATGTCGATATCCAGGTCCTTGCTCTTTAGAAGTGCCATGACTTCCTGGAGGTCATCGCGAGACTTGCTCTGAACGCGAAGTTCGTCGCCCTGAATCTGTGACTTGACGCTCTTTGGGCCTTCTTCGCGAATAATCTTTGAGATCTTCTTGGCCTGCTCCTGGTCGATGCCATTCTTCAGTTCGCCCTCGATGCGGTACTCCTTGCCCGATGGGTATGGGTCGCCATCAACGAAGCTCTTCAGCGAAATGCCGCGCTTCACCAGCTTCGACTGGAAAACATCCAACACAGCCTTAACGCGCTCTTCCGAAGACGCCTTCATCAGGATCTTCTCGCCGCTCCAAGCGATGGAAGCACCAACGCCCTTGAAGTCGTAACGCTGCTCAACCTCTTTAATTGCTTGGTTGAGGGCGTTGTCGGCCTCCATTTTGTCTACTTTGGAAACGATGTCGAATGAGGAATCTGCCATGAGTGTGATTTTAGCCCACCAAGATAAGTTATTCTTGAAAGGTTGTTTGCGTGAGCAAACCGACAAGGCTAGTTACCCAAGCGGCCAAAGGGATCTGACTGTAAATCAGCCGGCTCAGCCTTCGGGGGTTCGAATCCCTCACTAGCCACGAACTCCCCAGTCCTCCACGACTGGGGTTTTCGCTTTAAGGCTTATGCTCTGGTTATGGCTAACATCATTCTGATTGCTGGCACCTATCTTGGCGGATATTATTACGACCCGATAGTTCCAGCACTTATTCAAGCTGGTCACCGAGTCTTCCCTGTGACACTTTCAGGGCTCGACCCTGCAAAGCCACATCCGATGCCGATCAACCTCGATACTCACATCAACGATGTACTTCAGGTAATCGAGGAAAACCAACTAGAAGATGTAGTGCTAGTTGGACATAGCTATGGCGGCATGCCAATTACCGGGGCTGCGGACCGCACTACGGCTCGTGTTCAAAAGCTGATCTATCTTGATGCTCAGATGCCGAAACCTGGTCAGCGTGAATGGGATTTGATGCTCGAAAAAGACCGCATACCTCCGCTAAGAACCGGCTTAGATGGCCTCAACATGCACCCCGAGGAGTGGTTACTCGAATTGCATCCACGCATGCAACCTCACCCACTGGCAACCAAACTTCAACAACTTCATTACGACCAAGCCAAGTTCGACTCATTTGCGAAAGTGTTTGTTTATTGCACCGAGTGGTTTAGGAATGGAGATGCCAGTCCGTTCGGCCCCATACTCGAGCGGATAAAAGGGGAACCAGGCTGGGAAACTCACACCTGGAATGTGGGTCACGACACCATCGGCGAGGCTGGGGAAAAAGTAATCGATCTCTTACTGCGCTTGGACGACCCTGTGGATAACTAAATTATCAAGATTTTCGCGGTCAGACTGGTGTAATCCCTGCTGGCTGCACGGGCAGGGTGGTTAAAGCAAAAGGACCCGTTGACGCGGGTCCCTAGCTTTGGCCTCCGTGACGGTGACCTCTTGGTGAACTTACGTTCATCCAGTAACTACTCGTTACTGGAAACGATAGCACTCAGTTGGAAGCCATTCAACTGTTTTCTGGGAGTGTGGTTCCGTTCAGTATGCAGTACTGAGGGGAGGGGAAATGCGAAAGAATTTCTTCCCGGCAAAGTTGGTGAAAGTTGTGCTGGATTTCTTCGGAAATCCGATTGTGCAATCAATAATCAAGTTTCTGAGCGGGTGACCGCAAAGGCAGGGCCTCGGATTCGTCCGGGGTTCTGTGCTTTAAAGGGGAAGAGCCCCAACCGAGTTGGCTAAAGCGATTCACGGCTCGGTGCAGGCAAGATTCCTGGCAGTGGCATTGCGAATTGCTGGTGTTCCAAAGCTCACCGACGAAGTGCTGGCTGAAGCGAAGCGCGACATCGAGGCTTCTATCAAAGACGTCTCGGTGAGTATGCAGGGGCCAACCGGCTCGTTCGCCGAACAGTTCCACACCATCGTCGAAGCCTGGGACGGCGTGGTGAAACTGACCCTCACCTCGGAACCCCAAACCGTTGAAATCCTGAACCAATATCCGGTTGCTCGCGCCTGTGTGCTGGAAGTGGTCGGCGAGGCGGTTGCCAATGCTGCCAAGCACTCGAAAGCTCCAGCCATCAACATCGAATTACAAGAAAACAGTTTTGACCAAATCGTGGTTTCGGTGTGGTCGGCTGGAAAGCTTTCAAACCAAACCACTCGCAAAGGTTACGGCTCGATTTTGCTCGACGAAGTAACCAGCAACTGGACTCTAACCAACCTCAAAGGTCGCGTATACCTTCGTGCAGTCATCCAATTTGCTAAATAAGGGGAATGATTGACTGCTCACAATGGTTTAGTTTGTAAGTTGTGTAATACAAGCAAATCTAGGGGTATCAATGAAGAGCATCGCTAAATTCCTTTCTGGCAAAATCACTGCGCCGATCACCATGTTGCTGGCACTCTTTTTCGCGGTGGTGGCTTTTGGGCCGTTATCCGCTGCCGAGGGTGGTTCCGCTCAGCCAGGTGTTGGTCTTCCAGCCAATAACGAAACCGTGCTTGTGGACGAAGCCTTGGCTAAACTGCCAGGCCAGGACGGGACAGCTGCCGTCATTGTTTATGCAACCGAAGACGGGTCCAAGTTCACCGATGCTCAACTGAACTACCTTCGCGGCACCGAGAAGCCTGTGGTCTGCTACATTCCAGGAACCGTTCCTCCGCTCTGTGGCGGCATCGACTATTACCCAACCTACGAAAACCCGGTCAGCGACAAATTCGCGGACTATAGCAACATCAAAAACGGAGACAAGAAGATTGTTCCGCCGACCGTAATTTCCGACCTAAATAATGCAGCCGTTGTGACCATTCCAATGGTTAAGTACGAGAACAGCGACGAAATCACCAAGCGCGTGGCCGAGCTGCGAACGCTTATGAACAAGGATCTTCCAACCGGAGTAATTGCCAAGCTCACCGGTCCTGAAGGTTTCCAGGCCGACATCGCAGGTGTTTTCGCAGGTGCTAACTTCACATTGCTAGCCGTTACTGCATCGGTAGTTATCTTGCTGCTACTAATCACCTACCGCAGCCCAAGCCTCTGGCTAGTTCCACTTTTGGTAATCGGAACCGCAGACCGCATGGCACAGATTTTGGCCGGCCAGGTGGCCACGTGGTTCAACATCACCTTGGACGGCTCGGTGACCGGAATTCTCTCGGTCCTGGTGTTCGGTGCTGGCACTGACTACGCCTTGCTTCTCATCTCGCGTTACCGAGAAGAGCTACTCAAGTTCGCCGACCGCCGAGAAGCCATGGCTACCGCCTGGCGTGAATCGGCCGGAGCGATTTTGGCTTCCGGTGGAACCGTAATTCTGGCTCTACTAACCCTTTCATTCGCCGACCTAGCCGGAACTCGCGCCCTAGGCCTTGCCTGTGCAGTGGGTGTTCTAGTTGCCATGATCAGCGCACTGCTAGTGCTTCCAGCTGCGTTGGTCTCGTTCGGTCGCTGGATCTTCTGGCCTGGCACACCAAAACTTGGTGGAGTCAACAAGACCGACAACGGTGTTTGGGCCAAGCTTGGTCGTGGTGTTAGCAAGCGTCCACGAATCGTGGCAATTGGTGGCTTCGTCGTCCTAGCCGCTTTGGCGGTTGGCAGCTTCGGCATCAAGATTGGCCTCTCGTCAACCGAGCAGTTCATGAAGAAGCCGGAAGCAGTGGTAGGAATCGAACTTCTTTCGAAGTCGTTCCCCGCGGGAGCCACCAGCCCAACCGTGATCATCGCCAACAAAGACAAACTAGAATCGGTGGTCAACGCAGTTGAAAACATTCAGGGCGTCGCGTCGGCGAAGATTGCTCAGCAGGTTGAATTCACCGATCAGGGCCCTAAGTATTCGGTACTAACCGATGGCACCATCGGAAAGATCGACGTGGTTCTGAAGGGTTCTTCCAGATCGGAAGAGGCATACCAATCCATCGTGGACATTCGCAAAGCGGTGAAAACTGTGGACGGCGCCGATGCCAAGGTTGGTGGACAAGACGCGCAGGCGCTTGATGTAAAGAACGCATATGCTCACGACCAAGGTCTGCTAATTCCAATCATCTTGGCGCTGGTGTTCCTCGTGCTAGTGCTGCTACTGCGTTCAATCGTGGCGCCAGTATTGCTGCTACTCACCGTTGTGGCTTCGTTCTTTGCATCACTTGGCGCAGGCTGGTTGGTGTTCGTGAACGTCTTCAACTTCCCAGGTCTAGACCTCTCGGTTTTCCTTTACTCGTTCCTGTTCCTCGTGGCACTGGGTGTTGACTACAACATCTTCCTGGTCACCCGCGCGCAAGAAGAGAGCGGCAAGCTTGGGCTCAAAGCCGGCATGATCAAGGCACTTAGCTCAACCGGTGGCGTAATCACCAGCGCAGGTATTTTGCTAGCTGCGGTATTCGCCGTACTCGGTGTTCTTCCGCTAATCGCACTGACTCAGATTGGTGTAATCGTATGCATCGGTGTGCTCCTAGACACCCTGCTCGTGCGAACCGTCATCGTGCCAGCGCTAGCGTTCATCGCCGGCGAGAAGTTCTGGTGGCCACGCAAACCAGCCAAGTAATGGCAAAAGTAAAGCCCCCACCAAAACTGGCGGGGGCTTTACTTTTGCTTGTGCTAGTTAGTTCCGGTTAGTACCGGGATGATTGCTCCCGAAAAAACCTGCCAAGCCAGAATTGACTTGGCGACCAAACTTAGGGTGATGTAGCTGCGTTCACCCTGAAGGTAGCTCGCCCACTTGCCAACCTGGCGGTACTGAAGCACCTGATTTATGGCGAAGGTGTTGAAGAAGATAAACAGCGAAATAATGATGCCAATTACGAAACCTGGCACCTCCGCTGCGTCCTTGCTGCCAGGCTGCAATGTGTAAATCGCAATGATGATCCAAGGCACAATGCCGGTCATCGAGCCAAAAATGAATGGCAGGAACTTGCCGTTGCCAGGCTTCTCATACTTTTCTTGCATTGCACCAAACATGATCATCGAGGCATTGACAGCGAAGATACCAAACAAGCCGGCAACATCGTTGACGCCACAAAGCTGGGCGATCAACCAAATCATCACCGACGAGCTGAGTGAATACTCAACCCAACGGAAATAGTTGTGGTTTTGCTGAAGACCCTTCGAGTAACGACCGAAGAACCAAGGCGACGAAATGAAGAAGTGGAAGAAAGCCGAGAGCGCTAGGAACGCAACCACACCAGCACCAAGGTTTATGTCGAACAACTTCACAGCTTCAGCCGGAAGCGGCGATCCCGGAGGGCCGGTCATGTATTCGATCTTGACCGGGAACTGAACCTGGGCGTCTAGCTGCAGCAGGAACCAACCGAACGCGATTGCCTGAAACAGGTGAAGGAATCCAGCAACTACGTTGTAGGTTCTCAAACGAGAAATCTGCTGGTCGGTGTCATAAATTTTCTTAGCCATGCCCAAAGGCTACCCCCAAACCTCATCGCTTGTGGATAACTCAAGAACCAACGAAATCGCGTTCAGACTTGTCTAATCCCTGCTGGCTGCGCGGGCAGGGTGGTTAAAGCAAAAGGACCCGTTCACGCGGGTCCAATGCTTTGGCCTCCAGGGCGGCGACCTCTTGTTAGTCATTGAATGTCTAACCAGTTTGCAGTACTGGTATCGAAAGCACCTTGATGCTCGTCATTCATAGGCTCGCTGGAGTGTAGTCCGCTCGGTACGCAGTACTGAGGGGAGGTGTGATGCGCAAGCGTCTCATCCCAGCTAACCTGATGAAAATAGTACTTGATTTTCTAGGAAATCCAATAGTGCAATCTGCAATCAAGTTCCTAAGCGGGTAAAACCGCGAGGGCAGAACCTCGGATTCGTCCGAGGTTCTGTGCCTTAAGAATCCAACTTCCAAGTGGTTTCGTTGGTCTCGAAGTTGTGGATTACCAGGAGAGACCTGTTGCGATAGGCGAGGACGCTTTCGCTGCAGAGGTCTTCGGCCCACTCGAAGGTTCCGTGCCCGAGGTTTAGTTCTTTGCGCTTGGCCAGTGCCCACTTATAGGTTTCGAGGGTTGAGCCTTCGACGCCTTCCTGGAGGTCGCGAGCGTAGTTGGCGTAAGCCGCTGGCTGCGGTAGCCAAGACTTGCCGGTTTGGTTGAAACCGCTCGACTCATTGACATTCGATTCCCAAGGCAGTGGTACTCGGCAGCCGTCGCGGCCGACACGTGCGCCGTTGGTTCTTGCGAAGGTTGGGTCTTGGCGGAACTCTGGTTCCAGGGTGGTGTGTTCCGGCAGGCCAAGCTCTTCGCCTTGGTAGAGGTACATCGAGCCTGGGAGCCCGAGAGTGAACAGTGTTGCAGCCAACGCGCGCTTCAGGCCAAGTTCGGCATCTGGCTGTGGATCGTTCGGGCCAACGCCGTCTGATGCGGTGGTTCGTCCGAAGTCGCCGCCCATGCGAGAGGCGTGACGCATGACGTCGTGGTTTGATAGCACCCAAGTGCTTGGAGCTCCCACGGCACCGAATGCGTCGAACGATTCGTCGATGGTTTTGCGAATGTCTTTCGCGGTCCAGGGTGAATCTAGGTAGCGGAAGTTGAATGTTTGGTGGAATTCGTCTGGGCGAACCCAGAGTGCCATGAAACTTAGTGGCAGCACATAGGCTTCTCCGCACATTGCACGCTGGCCAGGGTAGCTTTCGAGAATTGCACGCCACTTGCGGAAGATTGGGTGTACCGATTCTTGGAACCACATTGGTGGGCTTGGTTCACCTTCGATGAAGCCGGCGCCAGCGCGTTCAACGTCTGGGTGGTCTGGAAGGCCTTTGGCTTTGCCCATGGCGTGAGGCTGGTCGACTCGGAATCCGTCGACTCCGCGGTCCAGCCAGAAGCGCAGTATGTCTTCGAAGGCTTCCTGAACCTTCGGGTTTTCCCAGTTAAGGTCTGGTTGCGATGAGTCAAATAGGTGGCAGTACCATTGTCCGTCTGGTAGCTGCGTCCAGGCAGGTCCTCCGAACATCGACTGCCAGTTGTTTGGGGGAGCGTCGCCGTCGCGGAAATGGTAAAACTCGCGCTCTGGTGAGCCAGGACCGGCAGCAACCGCGCGCTTGAACCATTCGTGCTGATCCGAGGTGTGGTTTGGTACTAGGTCGATCAGCACTCGTAGTCCCAGCGAGTGAGCGGTTGCGAGCAGCCTGTCGAAGTCGTCTAGGGTTCCAAACAGCGGGTCGACGTCGCAGTAGTCCGAGACGTCGTAGCCAGCGTCTTTTTGTGGTGAACGCATGAATGGTGATAGCCAGACGGCGTCGATTCCAAGCGACTTCAGAGAACCTAAGCGCGACGTAATGCCAGGTAGGTCACCGATTCCATCGCCGTTTGCGTCTGCGAATGAGCGTGGGTAAATCTGGTAGATGACGGCCGAGCGCCACCAATCTAGCTGAGTTTGACCCATGCTGTCTGATCGGTTTCGAGATACCCTTCGGCGCTCAGGTCGACCTGGCTGGTCACCAAGATTTCGCCCTTAGGAAGAACGACCGGGTCGGTTCCAAAGTTTGAGATAACCGCAACGTTTCCGTTCACATAGGCGAGTGAGTTTTCGTTTTCGAACTCTGGGGCCCAACGGAAGGTTCCGGCTCCGAGGCCGAGTTCCTTGCGAACCTTGAGGAGTCGCTTGTAGAGTTCGAGAGTTGAACCGGCTACCCCACTCTGCTGGTCGCGGGCTAGTGCTCGGTAGGTGTCAGGCTGAGGCAACCAGCTCTCACCGGTGGTGTTGAATCCATTGGCGGCTCCCACTCCGGCTTCCCATGGAAGCGGCACGCGGCAGCCGTCACGGCCAACGCGCTTACCTTTGGTGCGGAACCAGGTTGGGTCTTGGCGGTACTTGCCGTCAAGGGTGCTGTGCTCTGGCAGACCGAGCTCTTCACCTTGGTACAGGTAGGCTCCGCCGGGGATTCCAAGCATGAAGCTGGTGGCTGCGCGGGCGCGGCGAAGACCCAGCGCCTGATCTGGCTGGCGGAAGTGGGCGCCGATGCCATCGCCCTGCGGAGGTAGTTCGCCGTCGTTGTAGGCGAATCGAGTTGCGTGGCGAATCACGTCGTGGTTTGAAAGCACCCAGGTGCTTGGCGCTCCAACATCACCGAAGGCCTTGAGCGAGCGGTCGACCGACTTGCGCTGGCCTTCCTTGCTCCAAGCCGCGAACATGTAGTCGAAGTTGAATGCCTGGTGGTATTCGTCCGAGCGCACCCATTCGGCCATGCGGGTGAGCGGCATGATCCAGGCTTCGCCGGCCATGATGCGATCGTCGTAGCTGTCCACTACCTTGCGGAACCTGCGGTTGATTGCGTGAACCTCTGGCTGACCCCAGTAAGGGTTTTTGCGTTCAAGCTGCTCGATGGTCAAATCGTCGTCCGACTTCGAGCCACCCATCTCGGTTGAGAAGTCTTCGGTGTCTGGCAGTCCGTCGCGTTTGATAAGTCCGTGAGCCACGTCGATGCGGAAACCGGCAACACCGCGGTCTAGCCAGAAGCGCAGGATGTCTTCGAAGTAGTCCAGAACCTTAGGGTTACGCCAGTTGAAGTCTGGCTGGGTTGAGTCGAAGATGTGTAAGTAGAACTGGCCCTTTTTGCCATTGGCCTCGCGAATGCGGGTCCATGATGCTCCACCGAAAACCGATGGCCAGTTGTTTGGAGCCTTGCGCTTGAACAGTCCCTTGCCGTCGCGGAAGATGTACATGTCGCGCTCAGGTGAGCCAGGTCCGGCCTTGAGTGCAGCCTGGAACAGCTCGTTCTGGTCGCTCGAGTGGTTTGGAACCATGTCCACGATGATGCGGATTCCCTTTGAATTGGCGGCCTTCAGAAGTTCGTCGAAGTCGTCGAGGTTTCCAAACAGCGGGTCAATCTGCTTGTAGTCGGTGATGTCGTAGCCGGCGTCTTTTTGCGGGCTCAACATGAACGGCGAAAACCAGATTGCATCGATGCCTAATTCGACCAAAGAGTCGAGGCGAGCGGTTACACCTTTAAGGTCGCCCATGCCGTCGCCGTTGCCATCGGCAAAGCTGCGAGGGTAGATCTGGTAGATGACGGCAGAGCGCCACCATTCGGCATTTTCTTTTGTGGTGTAAAGGATTTCGCTAGAAGACATGTGAAAAGATTACGCCATGACCGAAAGCCAAAGTTTGCCTTTAGCGTTACAACCTCATCACGATGGTTCGGCTCTTTATGTGCCGAATCAGGCCCCGAAATTGGGCGAGCAGGTGAAGCTTCGAATTCGAATTCATGACGCCATTGGCAAGGTGTCTGAGGTTCGCGTTCGGTTCAGTGAGAGCGGCGAAGCGTTTCCAACCAAGCCGGCCAAAGTTTGGAAGCGCGACGGAAAGTGGACGTGGTTTGAGTCGTCAATCACGATTCATAACCCGAAGATGAATTACCGCTTTTACATCAAGCTCGCGAATGGAAATGTGCTCTGGTACAACACCCAAGGGCTATTCGAATTGAACCAGCCAGACATTCTGGATTTCCGGTTGAACACTTTTTCTAGTGCTCCAACCTGGGGCAACAAGGCGATAATGTACCAAATCTTCCCAGACCGTTTTGCGCGTTCCGAGAAGGCCAATGCACACAAGACCCCGAAGTGGGCGATTGCCAAAAACTGGGACGACGAGGTCATCGGCCAAGGGCCTGGAACCAGCGAGCAGTTTTTCGGAGGCGACCTTTGGGGTGTGATTGAGCACCTCGATCACCTGCAGTCGCTAGGTGTGAACCTGCTCTACTTAACCCCGATTTTCCCTGCACAGTCGAATCACCGCTACGACGCAGCTTCGTTCCATGAGGTCGATCCGTTACTCGGCGGCGACGAAGCGTTCATCGCTCTAATCGCCGCGGCTCACAAACGCGGCATGAAGGTGATGGGCGACCTAACTTCAAACCACTCTGGCATCGGCCACGAATGGTTCAAGGCCGCCTGCACCA
>JALQVK010000067.1 GCA_023260375.1 Rhodoluna sp.
GTGAGACTGCCGACGAAAACATGCTGCGCGATGCACTTCTTGAAAACTTGCACCGCAGCGACCTCAACCCACTTGAAGAGGCCAGCGCCTACCAGCAGCTCCTTGAAGATTTTGGAATCACGCAAGAAGAGTTGGCGAACCGAATAGGCCGCTCGCGCCCAAAGATCACCAACTCGATTCGTTTGCTCAAACTTCCTGCCGAGGTTCAGCGCAAGGTTGCCGCCGGTGTTTTGAGTGCCGGTCACGCCCGTGCGCTATTGGCTATCGAGGACGACGCTCGCCAATTGGAATTGGCTAACAAGGTCATCAATGAAGGGCTTTCGGTTCGCAGCCTCGAGGAAATCGTTGCAGTTACCAAGCCAACCCCCAAGGGCAAGGTGCGTCCGGGCAGCCGTCAGGATCTTTTCAAGGGACTGGCCGACCAGGTTGGCGACCACTTGAGCACTCGTGTCAAGATTTCGATTGGCAAGGGCAAGGGAATCATGGCTATCGAGTTCGGCAGCCTAGACGACCTGAAGCGAATCGTGAAAGAAATTGGCGTAGACGCCGAATACTAGACTAAAAGTCTATTATTTAGCCTCGACCTCGAAGCGCGGCTTCGGCCAACGAGTAATAAACCTCACCGAGCGAGTGTCCGGCCGCTAGAACTGCCTGCGGAAGCAACGAAGTTTCGGTAAGCCCTGGCAAAACGTTTGCTTCTAAGAACCAAGGTGTTCCCTTGGAGTCGACAATTAGGTCGATTCTGGACAGGTGACGAAGACCGAGCGACTCGTGAGCCTGAATTGCAACCTTGGCAGCGCGCTCGGCCACGGCCTTAGACAGGCGGGCTGGCACGTAATAGTTGGTTTCGCCCGCGGTGTAGCGCTCCTGATAGCCAAATTGACCCGTAGAAGCCTCAATTTCGACCGCAGGTAACGCAATCGGACCTGCGCCGAGATCGATTACGCTAATCGCCAACTCGGTCCCCTGAACGAATTTCTCGATAATCGCAACATCGCAGTAAACATAAGCGTCAATCATCGCGCGTGACAGCTGATCAGCCTTGCGAACGATGGTTACACCCTGAGCCGAACCCGAACGAGCCGGTTTAACGACCACCGGAAACGCCAAAGATGACGAAATGGCCTTCAAAACACCTTCGGCATCGAGTTCACGGAACGATTCCTTCGGCAAAGTCACCGAATTGGGGGTCTGAATGCCAGCCGCACCAACCAAAATCTTGGCAATCGACTTATCCCAGGCCAGACGGGCGCCATTAGCGGTAGCCCCAACAAATGGCACTCCGGTCAGGGCCATGATGTCGCGCAAAGCACCATCTTCGCCAGTAGCCCCGTGCAGGCAAGGCCAAATAACATCTGGCTTGTCCTTCTTGATGTTGCTGAGGAGGGCAGAATCAGGCTCGCGAATAATTACGCTGGCACCCTGTTCGATCAGAGCATCGGCCACTCGTCGACCAGACTTGAGCGAAATTTCGCGCTCGTGGGAGATACCCCCGGCCAGAACCAGAATGCGCAATTTCCCGTTTTGTTTAGTTTTTGGAATCAATTTGCTGCTCCCTTCGTGCCAAAAGTGTCGAGAAGCTCGGTCTGGAGGTTGATAACCGTAGCCAGACGCTGAATTCCTAGGCGAATCCGCTCAGGAGTTGGGTAGGAATAACAAATTCTTAGCTTGTTTTGCCCGGTGCCATCGCCATAGAACGCGGTGCCAGGGGTGTAAGCAACCAATTCCTTAACGGCCAGAGGCAACATAGCCTTCGAATCGACGCCATCCGGAAGTGTGACCCATAGGTAGAAACCACCGTCCGGCTGAGTGGTGTGAAGTTTTGGTAAGAATTCACGCATGGCTCCAAGGGCGGCGTCTTTACGCTCACGATAAACGCCTCGGAAGGTGTCAATCTGGGCCTGCCAGTCGCTATTCAACAAATATTCGCTGATCATCATCTGCGAAAAAGAGCTCGGGCACAAAATTGCCGATTCCTGAGCCAAAACCAGCTTGTCTCTAATTGCCGGTGGGGCCAAAACATAGCCGACGCGGAAGCCAGGCGCCAAAATCTTCGAGAACGAACCAAGGTAAATAACGCCATCCTCGTCCATCGAGCGCAAGGCATCGGGAACCGGCTTGTCGAAGTAGAGCAAACCGTATGGATTGTCTTCAAGAACCAAAATGTGGTTCTTTCGGCAGATTTCCAAGATTTTTGGTCGACGTTCGGCGGCAAGTGTGACACCGCTAGGGTTGGCAAAATTCGGCACCAAATAGAGGAACTTGATGGTGCGACCAGCCTCTTTGAGTCGGCTAATCGACTCTTCGAGAGCCTCTGGCGACATTCCGTCTTGGTCGGTGTAAACGTGTTCGACATGTGCCTGGTAGTGGCGGAAAATTCCAAGAGCACCGACGTAGCTTGGCCCTTCAGCCAGAACCACATCGCCTTCGTCGATAAACAAACCACTCAAAAGCTCCAAACCGTGCTGGGAGCCGGTGGTCATAACGATATCTTCGACTGAAGAGCGAATACCTTCAAGGGCCATGAGCTCGCGAACCTGGTCGCGCAAAGTCAAATCGCCCTGCCCACCGCCGTACTGAATGGCCAGGTCGCCCTTCTTTGCCATCAAGCTGGTGTAAGACTTCTCGAGAAGCTCTTTCGGCAAGGCGGAAACGTAAGGCATACCGCCGGCAAGCGAAACAACTTCTGGGCGGCTAACTACCGCGAATAGCGCTCGTACCTCAGACACCGATAACGTGTGGGCGCGTTCGGCGTATGCCGAAAGCCACGGATCTAGGTTATTGCCAAGGTTTGCACTCATGACAAACAAGCCTAACCGCCGAAAGCGGTCAAATCCTAACTAAATCAAGCCTTCTAGGTCGGCAAGTAGTGCAGGCTTTGGCTTTGCGCCAACCATTTCACGGATGATTTTGCCGTTTTGGAACACCTTCATGGCTGGAATACCGGTGATTTGGTATTCAGCTGCTAGGTGTGGCTCTTCGTCCACGTTCACCTTGACGATTTCAAGCTTGTCGGCGTATTCGGCGCCAATTTCGTCCAAAATCGGTGAAACCATGCGGCACGGACCACACCATTCAGCCCAGAAATCAACTAGGACGATCTTGTCGCTGTTGATTACATCTTCGGTGAATGACGCTGCGGTTGCGTTCTTTGACATGGTTCTCCTTGTTTTTCGTGAAACTTAGGCGGTTAGGTAGTGCTCTGCATCCAGTGCGGCAACACAACCAGATCCGGCGGCGGTGATTGCCTGACGGTAGGTTGGGTCGATTACGTCACCGCAGGCGAAGACGCCTGGGATGCTGGTCTTTGATGAACGGCCGTCAACCTTGATGAAGTGGTCTTCCGAAAGTTCGAGTTTGCCCTGGACTAGACCAACGCGTGGGTCTGAACCGATGGCGATGAAGAGGCCTGAGAGTTCTAGGTCGCGTTTCGAGCCGTCGACGGTGTTTTCTAGAACCACGCCTTCAACCTTGGTCTCGCCCTTGATTTCGGCTACTGCCGAATTGTAAAGAACTTCGATTTTTGGGTTTTGCAGAACGCGGTCAACCATGGTCTTTGACGCTTTGAAGCTGTCGCGTCGGTGAATTAGGTAAACCTTGTCGGCGAAGCGGGTTAGGAAGGTCGCTTCTTCCATGGCTGAGTCTCCGCCACCGACCACGGCGATGGTCTTTTCGCGGAAGAAGAAGCCGTCGCAGGTTGCGCACCAAGAAACTCCGTGACCGGAAAGCTCTTTTTCGCGAGGCAAACCTAGTTCACGGTAGGCGGCACCGGTTGCCAAGATAACTGAGCGAGCTTCGTAGGTCTCGCCACTGCCGGTCTTGACCTTTTTGACGTCGCCGTCGAGTTCAACCTCAATCACGTCGTCCATGAGAACTTCGGTTCCAAAGCGCTCTGCCTGTTCCTGCATTGCGTACATGAGATCTGGACCCATTAGTCCGTTCGGGAATCCGGGAAAGTTTTCAACTTCGGTGGTCTTCATCAGTTCGCCACCAGGTTCAACCGAAGACGCGATCATTAGAGGCTTTAGGCCGGCGCGCGCGGTGTAGATAGCGGCTGTATAGCCAGCTGGACCGGATCCGACAATGATTACTTCGCGCAACGTTACTCCTGTGTTCTTACCTGGGGGATAACCCAAGTTTATCGGCGGAGTATTCCCTTCAACGACGACAGCGCCGAACGCACTTCTTCGTTCTTAGCCAACCAGAGAGTTGCAACATAAATACCGGCCGAAATCGCCGTGACGACGACGCAGACCAACAGCGATTGAAGGGTTCCAGCCAGAGCGAAACTGACCAGAGTTAGTCCGCCAATTGCGAGGGGAATTCCGCCACCGATTAAGCCTGCAAGGACGGCCGCGCCAACCACTTGGAGCCCATACCGAACGAGACGACCATCGGTAAGTTTTCCGATTCGCTTGGTTAGCAGGCTGTAGGCAATTAGTGCCTGCACCGCGAAGCTAATTGACATCACGAGCGCCATGGCTGCGACCAGTCCAATAGCAGGCACGGTTGCAGCGCAAATGAAAGCACCAATTACAAACACCACTATTTGGATGGTTGTGAACACAAACGGACTCTTGGTGTCTTCTAGTGCGTAGAAGACGCGCTGCAGCATGAAGTTCACGCTGAACGGAACAAGACCGAGCATCATCGCAGCAAGCACATTTCCAAGAGCGCCGGCCGATTTAAAATCTTGGGCAAACACGTTGGCGATTGGGTAACAGAGGACAATCATCAGAACGCTGGCGATAGCACTCAAAGCCAAGATTGAGCGCAGCGCCTTGACCACGTCCATTTTCAAGAGATCAAACTTTTTGGCATGAGCGTGCTCGCTCATCCGCGTGAAGTAGGCGGTGGCAATGGAGACCGTGCCGACTGAGTGGGGAATCATGAAAATAAGCCAAGCGGTACCGGCAACGGCAACCGACGCAAAACTTTGGCCCGACTCCCAGCCGTCTCCAGCAATTGACGAACGTGCAGCCAAAGTGGTTGAGGTCAGGCTGGTCTGGATCAAACCGCCGATCTGTGTGATTACCAACATGCCGAGAGTCCAGCTGGCAGCCTTTAGTGCCGGGCGTAGCCCGAGGCCTTTCCACTTGAAGTTAAACGTGAAACGAAGGCCGATTCGTTTCCAGAAGAAGAACAGAATCAAAGCTTGCGAAGCTACACCCAAGGTAGCGGTTCCAGCTAGAACTGTGACCTGAAGCTCGGTCCAGATGTGCTGGGAACCATTCGGCCCAAACATTGACACAAAAACACCTAGTCCAGCAATAGCAACCAAGTTGTTGATCACCGGCGCCCACATAAAGGGACCGAATGAGCTTCTGGCGTTTAGAACTTCACCAAGGATCGAGTAAAGACCGTAAAAGAAAAGCTGGGGTAGACACCAGTAGGCGAACGCGGTGGCGAGGGCCAGCGTCGCGTCGTCCCAGCCGCTTGTATACATTCGAACCAAGACAGGGGCTAACAAAGTAGCCAGCACGGTAATCAAGGCGAATGTAGTGATGATTACCGTAAGCAGCCCGTCGATGTAACCCTTGCCGCCATCCTTGTGAACCTTCGCGCGAACAATCTGAGGAACCAAAACTGCGTTAAGCAGGCCACCCACGATGATTGCGTAAACGTTGTTCGGCAACTGGTTAGCGACAGCGAAAGCATCCGCCTCGTTATTGGTGATACCAATGGCACCGGCCAACATCAC
>JALQVK010000108.1 GCA_023260375.1 Rhodoluna sp.
TCAAAGGCTGAAGCGCTCGGCATTGAGGTAATCGACGAACCTGAGTTCCTTCAAAGGATTAAATAAAGAAAAAGCCCCCAGTCAATTGGACGGGGGCTTTTTTCTTTAGAACTTATTCCTGGTTGGCAGCGTTTTCGTCTGCTGCAACCATCGACTCGGTTGACATTAGACCCTTTAGAGAGTTTAGGAACTCTTCGATCTCTGCGCGTTCGGTCTTCATCTTGGTTAGACGGTCTTCGCTTTCACGAATTGCGTTGTTGGCAAAGCTTTCGGCCTTGCGGGAAAGCATCTCAGCGCGGCGACGTGACTGGTTGATGACGTTGGTTGCGGTGCGCTGGGTGTCTTCAGCAAGCTGGTTAGCGGCTGCCTGAGCTTCACGAGAGATGCGGTCGGCTTCCTGAAGGAGTTCGGTTGCGCGTGCTGATGCGTCGGTGAAGTTGGCGTTTGCTTCGTCTGAAACCTGCTGAGCCTGAGCAACAGCGTTCTGGTAAAGGCGAAGAGCTTCCTGCTCTGATTCGTCGCGCTTGGTCTTTAGCTCAGCTTCAAGCTCAACGCGTGCTTGAGCGGTGCGCTGGCTTAGCTCGGTAGCAAGCGCTCTTGCTTCTTCGGTTTCGCGGTGAACCTGGGCACGAAGTTCTGCCGAGTAACGCTCACCTTCGGACTTGATAGCAGCGGCTTCGCGCTGGGCGGTGCCAATCTTCTCAAGGGCTTCAGCTTCGCGAGCCTTAGCGGTGTTCAAGATTTCGTTGCTTAGACGTTCTGCTTCGATCTTCGACTCGGCTAGACGTGCTTCTGCTTCGGCGATTAGCTGGTCTGCTTTGGTCTGAGCGCGGCGGGTGAGCTGCTCTGATTCTGCTTTGGCGGTCTCACGAACTCGGATTGCGTCCTGGCCGGCGTCTGAGATTAGCTTCTTGGCCTGCTCTTCGGCTAGGCGAAGGGTGCTCTCGAACTGTGCGCCTAGTTCGGCATAGCCAGGAGAGGCCTTCTTCTTCTTTAGCGCTTCGTTCTCGTTTTTGAGCTGTTCGATTTCAGCTGAAGCCGAGTAGTTGTAGTCACGAACGTGGTCAAGTTCTGCACGAAGTTCGGCTAGGACGCGGTCTACTTCGTCCTTTTTGTAGCCGCGCATTTCTGTGCCGAAGTTTTCTTCTGCCATGGAGGTGCTCCTACGGTTTTGTCTAAATTCTTTGGTCGCATCTTTTGACCTACAAGGCAAAAGCATACCTTCTTACCCGCCAAAAACATAGGTGACGTAGACTTGGAACATCCCCGTAATCACGCGCTAAAGGACTTTACTGTGTCAGAAATTACCCCCGAGGTTGTGCGCCATTTGGCGGGCCTCGCTCGCATTGATGTCACCGATGCCGAAGTTGATCGGTTTACCGAACAATTAGGTTTGATTGTTGACTCGGCAGCAACTTTGAAAGCTGCCGTTGCCGGTGATGTTCCTGCCACTAGCCACCCAATTCCGATGAAAAATGTTTATCGCGAAGATGTGGTTTTGGAGTCACTTTCTCAGGAAGCAGCGCTTTCTGGCTCGGCAGACTCTGAATCTGGTCGTTTCCGCGTTGCTGCAATTTTGGACGAGGAGTAGACCGTGGATTTGGTAAAACTATCGGCTGTTGAACAGCTTTCGGGTTTGGCTTCTGGTGCTTTCACTTCGGTTCAATTGACTCAGGCTCACCTTGATCGCATTGCTGAGGTTGACGGCGTTGTGCACGCGTTTTTGCATGTGAATGCTTCGGGTGCTTTGGCGACTGCGGCTGAGGTTGACCGTAAGCGCGCTGCTGGTGAAACTTTGCCTGCGTTGGCTGGGTTGCCGATTGCTGTGAAGGACAACTTGACCACTATTGATGAGCCAACTACTGTTTTAACAAAAGTCACGCCGCCTGTTACGGACTAATTTCCTACTGGACAGCTTATTTAAAAGCTCACTATCCAGAGGCATTTATGGCGGCACTGATGACTAGCGATCAAGACGATACTGATCGCCTAGCCATTGAAATGACCGAATGTCGCCACATGGGGATTGAAGTGTTGAGCCCCGACATTAATCAGTCGTTCGTGGAGTTCGCTGTTGTACCAAATCAAAAAAAGATCCGCTTTGGTTTGGCGGCGGTAAAGGGAGTTGGAACAGGTGCTGTCGAGGAAATCCTGAAAGCTCGTGAGGATGGTGAATTCAGAAGTTTTGAAGATTTTGTGACTAGGGTTCCAACCAGTAAAGTTAACAAAAAAGTTATGGAGTCACTGATAAAGTCCGGGGCCTTTGACGACATTTCTGATCGCTCTGACGCCTTGTTTAACGTCGAAACCATCCTTGCTTACGGTAGTAAAATACATAAAGAAAAATTAAGCGGTCAGGTCAATTTATTCGGTGAGAGTGACAATACTTTAGCGTCTTTAGAGCTGCAAAAAGCACCAGTTCGCTACACTCAAAAAGAACAACTAACTTGGGAACGTCAGCTGCTCGGTCTATATATTTCCGCGCATCCACTTGATAATTACGACGCTTTTTTTGAAGAGCAAACCATTCCAGTTAGACATATTTTACCAAAAATTGATGGACAATCAGTTACGATAGGCGGATTAATTTCAACCATCAGAACGATCGTTACTAAGAATGGCAAGAAAATGGCTTTTGTCGGCATCGAGGACAAAACCAGCGAATCGGAAGTAATTGTTTTTCCTAATC
>JALQVK010000141.1 GCA_023260375.1 Rhodoluna sp.
CAGCTCCGGATGTCATCATTACCGAAATTGGCGGCACAGTTGGTGACATCGAGTCTCAGCCATTCCTCGAAGCGGCACGTCAGCTCCGTCACCAGGTCGGACGAGACAATGTTTTCTTTGTCCACGTTTCACTTGTGCCTTACATCGGTCCGTCGGGTGAACTAAAAACCAAGCCAACTCAGCACTCGGTAGCTATGCTTCGCAGCATCGGTATTCAGCCTGATGCGATCGTGCTTCGAAGCGACCGCGAGTTACCTGAAGGTATCAAGAAAAAGATTGCACTGATGTGCGACGTCGAATACGAAGCGGTAATTAACGCTGCGGATGCGTCCAGCATTTATGACATCCCAACTGTTCTGAACAGCCAGGGACTTGATTCATACATTGCGAAGAAACTTTCACTCACTATTGGTGAAGTTGATTGGACTCGTTGGAACAGCGTTCTAGATGCGGTTCACAATCCGAAGCACGAAGTCAAGATTGCGCTCGTTGGTAAGTACATCGACCTTCCTGATGCCTATCTTTCGGTGACTGAAGCGCTACGCGCCGGTGCATTTGCAAACCAAACTAAACTTCACATCAAATGGGTGCCATCGGACACCTGTGAGACCGAAGAGGGCGCCAAAGAGCAGTTGGGTGATGTTGACGGTATTTGTGTCCCTGGAGGCTTTGGCGTCCGCGGTATTGAAGGAAAACTCGGAGCACTAAAGTTTGCTCGCGAAAACAAGATACCGACCCTAGGTTTGTGTCTTGGCCTTCAGTGCATGGTAATTGAATACGCGCGAAATGAAGCCGGCCTTGAAGGAGCATCCTCTACCGAATTCGATGAGAACGCTAAATTCCCTGTAATCGCGACCATGGCTGAACAGGTTGATATCTTGAAGGCTGGCGATTTGGGTGGCACCATGCGACTAGGCACTTACGACGCCAAATTGATTCCCGGTTCCATCGTTGCCGGAGTTTACGGTTCCACCGATGTAAACGAGCGTCACCGTCACCGTTACGAAGTGAACAATGAGTACCGAGAGCAAATTGGCAAAGCTGGTTTGGTGTTCTCTGGAACTAGCCCAGATGGACATTTGGTGGAATTCGTTGAGCTTCCTCGTGAAGTTCACCCTTACTACGTTGCTACTCAGGCTCACCCCGAATTCAAGTCGCGTCCGACCAAGGCTCACCCCTTGTTCCAGGGTCTAATCGATGCCGCTCTAAATCGCCAGGAAGCTTCGCGCCTTTCAATCGCAGCCGATGCCTAAAGACCGTTCTGAGTCATTCCCAGTAGACAGCGAAAAAGTTGTCTATTCGGGCAGAATCTGGGACGTAGTTCAGGAATCGTTCCAATTTGACGACCAAACTCTGGTTCGAGACTTTGTTTCCCATCCGGGCGCCGTTGCAGTTGTAGCCGTGGACGAACTTGGTCGAATTCTTCTGATCAACCAATACCGACACCCGGTTCGTTCCACTCTCTGGGAGTTACCTGCCGGTCTTCGCGATTTGGCGGGGGAACCTCCAGTAAAAACGGCTGAAAGAGAATTACTTGAAGAGACCGGCTATGTCGCTGAGAGCATTGAACCGCTGATCTCATTTTTCCCATCGCCCGGTGGATTGAGCGAGGAAATTCATGTTTTCGTGGCAACCGGGCTCAGTGTTTCGGAGTCCGATTTCGTCCGCGAGGGTGAAGAGAAGACCATGACTGCTGCTTTTTTTGAACTCGACGAAGTGGTCGAGTCAATTCTCAGCGGATCCATCCAGAATGGTCCATGCGCCCTGGCAATCCTGACTTATCAGGCAAAGCTGGTCAGAGGTTAGACATGTCGTTGAAGCGACACATGGAAGCATACCTTCG
This sequence comes from Rhodoluna sp., assembly GCA_023260375.1. Taxonomy (GTDB): domain Bacteria; phylum Actinomycetota; class Actinomycetes; order Actinomycetales; family Microbacteriaceae; genus Rhodoluna. The sequence goes on from JALQVK010000141.1 coordinate 1,844, forward strand.
GCATCTCACCATCGAACGAGGTATGGCGAAAAATACCTTGGCCGCTTATTCACGAGATCTAAGTAGATATGAATCATATTTACTGAGTCTTGGCGTGAGCGAGCCCGCGGAAATCACGAAACAGCAGGTTGCCACATTTGGCGAGCAATTGGTCACTAGGTATGGCCTAAAAGCAACTTCGGTCGCCAGAGTTTTATCTGGTGTTCGTGGTCTCCATAGATTCTGGATGATGGAACAAGTTACGCCGAATGATGTCTCGGCGACAATAAAACCTCCGAATCCAGCCAAACGGTTACCAAAGGCAATTTCGCTTAGCGACGTCGAAAAGTTGTTGGCGGGTGCTGGCCCTGAACCTGGTGACGAAGTCGCGATTGCTCAAGATCCGATCAAGGTTCGAGATCGTGCATTACTTGAATTGCTCTATGCAACCGGTGGTCGAGTCAGTGAAATTGTGAATCTAGATCTCGATGACCTCGTTGACAAATCCTTGCTTCGACTTTTCGGAAAAGGTTCAAAGGAGCGGATAGTTCCGGTTGGGTCTTATGCGCAAAAGGCCCTGGAAAATTACTTGGTGCGAGTCCGCCCCAGTTTGGCAAGTGCTGGCCGAGGAACCCCGGCCCTATTCCTAAATCAAAGGGGCGGAAGGCTCTCCAGGCAAACGACATGGCAAATCATTAGCGATGCCGCTCAAAAGGCTGGGCTGACCGGACACATTTCCCCGCATACGCTCAGGCACTCATTTGCGACGCACCTTCTTGAAGGAGGCGCCGATGTAAGAGTGGTCCAAGAGCTACTAGGTCATTCTTCGGTTGCCACCACCCAGATTTATACTTTGGTGACTGTAGATGCGCTTCGGGAGATCTATGCAACCGCACATCCACGTGCTCGGCGGTAGGCTAGTAATTAGATAATTCCCAGAAAGGGGGACACCATGGCCAACGAATCTACTGACAAGAGATTTCCTAAACCAAAGCCTCTAGCAAGCCATGGCCCTGCTCGGATTATTGCCATGTGTAACCAAAAGGGTGGTGTTGGTAAGACCACCACTTCCATTAATTTGGGTGCTGCTCTAAATGAATACGGCCGCAAGGTTCTACTAGTTGATTTCGATCCACAGGGTGCACTTTCGGCAGGACTCGGAATTGTTGCCCATGAGGGCACCACAATCTTCGAACTAATGCAGAATGAGGAGCTAAACCCTCACGAAGCGATTCGTAAAACCTCGACCCCTGACTTAGACGTAATTGCCGCGAACATAGATCTTTCGGCTGCCGAGATGAATTTGGTCAACGAGTATGACCGAGAAAAGATTCTCAAGCGCATTTTGAAAAAAGTCCAAAACGACTATGACGTAATCATCATCGACTGCCAGCCATCATTGGGTCTGCTAACCGTAAATGCTCTGACGGCTGCCCACGGAGTAATTATTCCGCTGGCATGTGAGTTCTTTGCGCTGCGCGGTGTTGCCATCCTTGAAGGAATTATTAAAAAAGTTCAGGCTCGACTAAACGAAACTCTGGTTCTGGACGGCGTGCTTGCAACCATGTACGACTCAAGAACCCATCACTCTCGTGAGGTTATGGATCTGCTGCGCGACAAGTTTGGCGACCAGGTTTTCAAGAGCGTAATTTCACGTACCGTAAAGTTCCCAGACGCCACGCGTGTTGCCGAGCCAATTACTTCTTACGCACCAACCTCGGAAGCCGCTGAAGCCTACCGAACCGTTGCCAGAGAGCTCATCTCTCGTGGCGGCGCCCCTTAACGAAGAGCTGACCGAAACTAAGTCCGGTTTCGCGGTCAGCCTTGGCAATTTTGATGGACCGTTCGACCTACTGCTCAGTTTGATCACCAAACATGAGATGGACATCACCGAAGTTTCACTTTCTAAGGTCACGGACGAATTTATTCAGTATCTAAAAAAACTTGATGCTGAAGATGAAATGGATCAGGCGTCCGAATTCATCGTGATTGCCGCAACCTTGCTCGACTTGAAGATTGCCGGTCTGCTTCCTAGGGGTGAAGTCGTCGATGCTGAAGACGTTGCTCTTCTAGAAGCTCGTGACCTGCTATTTGCTCGCC
>JALQVK010000170.1 GCA_023260375.1 Rhodoluna sp.
TCGAAATGCGCGAAAAGCCTCGAGTCTAGGAATAAAACATGGTTGATGTTGCGAGAGCACGCAAGCTAGCAGAACGTATCAAGGTTTTGGTTGCCGAAGCGCTAGAGCGGGCCGTTAAGGATCCCGATTTAGGCTTCGTCACCATCACCGACGTTCGAGTCACTCCTGACCTTCAGAACGCCTCCATCTACTTCACCGTTTATGGAACTCCTGAAGAAAAGCAGCAGTCTGCTGAAATCATCGAAAAGAATCGCGGCCTAATTCGTCGCGAGGTTGGTCGCGGTTTGTCGATTCGTCTCACTCCTACCATTGAGTTCATTCCAGATGAGGTGCCGGAAATCGCAGCGCACCTGAACGATCTGCTCGCCGAGGCCAAGGCACGTGATGCCGAAGTTCAGGCGATTGCCAAGGAAGCTAAGTTTGCCGGTGAGGAAAATCCTTATAAGGAACCTCACGTAGACGACGAGAAGTAACTTGCAAGCAGGTTTGGTGCTGGTTGATAAGCCGGAAGGCTGGACTAGCCACGACGTGGTTGCCAGAATTCGTCGCGTGGCAAACACCCGCAGGGTTGGGCATGCTGGAACACTCGACCCAATGGCCACCGGCCTTTTGGTGCTCGGTGTCGAATCGGCTACCAAGCTACTAACGTTCATCGTGGGCGCCGACAAAACTTACGAAGCCACGATTCGTCTTGGTGCTTCAACCATCACCGACGACCGCGAGAGCGAATTCTTGGAACAAGCTACCGCCGAAGCGGTGGCAAAGATTTCAACTAGGGAAATCTTGGACTCAATCGCGGAGCTAACTGGCGAAATAGAACAGGTGCCGTCTTCAGTCTCGGCAATCAAGGTAGACGGCGTTCGTGCCTATGCCAAAGTTCGCGGGGGAGACGAGGTAAAACTCAAGGCTCGCCCGGTAACCGTTTCCCGTTTTGAGGTGGTTGGTGAGCCGCGGCACCTTGAAGGCTTTATAGACCTCGAAGTGATCATCGATTGTTCTTCTGGAACCTACATCCGTGCCTTGGCTCGCGACCTCGGCAGCAAGCTTGGCATTGGAGGTCATCTAACTGCACTTCGCCGAACTCGTGTTGGTGGCTACACCATCGACCAGGCGGCCAAACTGCCCGAGATTGGCGATGAACTGAAGGTCATTTCGTCGGTTGAAGCTGCCCGAGTTTTCACGACCCTAGAACTCACCGAGCAGCAAGTAGTCGATCTTCGCCACGGTAAGCGTATTGCCAACGAGCAGGGGCTTTCGGGTGACATCTCAGCCATTCACGCTGACCAACTTATCGCCATCTTGACCCCAGCTGGAACGCAATTGAAGTCTCAGGTGGTTTTCAATGATTGATTGGTTTTATCAGGGCGCAGTGTTTATAGCCGTCGTCGGTGGATTATTGGCACTCATTCTCGGCTTGATTGGTCGTCTGCCGTCGCTGGTTAGCCTTAGTCCACTAGCTTTGACCGCACTCGGACTAATCGTTCAGGCTTTCATAACCATTGGGGTTTTGGTGTCTGGAAGCACCGCCAAAGGCGACGTAATTGAGTTCTACGGTTACCTAATCACTGCGCTGATCGTTGCAGTCGGTGCGGGTCTTTGGTCGCTCGCCGAACGCAGTAAATTCTCCACGATTATCATCGGTGCCGCGAACCTTACAGTCGCAATCATGCTGCTTCGCATGTGGCAAATTTGGTTTGGGCACTAAAAGAATTTCACTGGCGTTAACCTTGTAGCCATAAATGATTAAGGCTCTTTCGTGAGCATTTGTTTATGCCCAAAGAAGCTGTTCGCAGAAAACTTGGCACTGGCGTTCTAAATCGCGGTGACCGACTATTCTTTGGCATCACTTCAGCGGCTTCGTACTTCGCTTTCATCCTCGTTGCACTTATTTTGGTGTTCTTGATTGCGCAAGCTTTCCCGGCGTTGAAGGACCAAGGCTTGGCCTTCGTATACGGCTCAACTTGGGAAGTCACGCCTGAAAAGGCAGTGATGCAAATAGGGCCGATGCTATACGGTTCGGTTCTGATCGCGCTTTTGGGTGTGCTGTTGGCAACTCCTATGGCAATTGCTACCGCCTACCTAATCGTCTTCATTTTGCCGAAGAGCCCAGCCAAACTGGCAACCAACCTGATTGACCTTCTAGCCGCCCTGCCATCGGTAATCATTGGTCTCTGGGGTGTGCTGGTATTCACTCCAATTGCTCAGGGTTGGGCCGACTTCCTACACAAAAACTTTGGCTGGATTCCACTTTTCGCAACCGACAAGGGAACCACTTCACTCAACAGCTCCCCATTCATCGCTGGGTGGATTGTTGCGGTCATGATCGTTCCAATCATTACCTCGGTCACTCGTGAAATCTTCAGCCAGTTCGACCGCGAACTCATCAACGGTGCATTGGCGCTCGGTGCCACCCGCTGGACGGTTTTCCGTCGAGTAATTCTTCCAACTGCTTCCGGCGGTATCACCGGTGGTGTTCTCTTGGGTTTGGGCCGTGCCATCGGCGAAACGGTTGCCATCTACTACGTGTTGCAACTTTCAATGAAGATCAACCTGTTCCAAATCTTGGAACCTCGTGGTGGCGCAATTGCGTCCTGGATTCTCTCTCGCTTCGGCGAAGCCACTGAGGATGAGTTCCACGGTCTTATGGCAGCAGGTCTAGTAATTTTCATCACCACCTTGGTCATCAACCTGATAGCCAACATCATCGTGAATAAGGCGCAACCATGGAGAAAGTAGTGGCGGATCCTCGTCCGGCTAAGCAGCCGTGGAATAAGAGTTCAAAGCTTGCGTCGTTCAAGGGTGGTCGTGGCATTGCTGATGCCACGCTAATCGCGCTGGCCGTTGTCCTGGCAGGTGTGGTTTTCAGTCTTTTGCTCTCGGTCCTTTGGTCGGTAATCTCGGCTGGAGCCGGTGCGATGTCGCCGCAGTTCCTGTACCAGAACAACCGTTACATCTCGACCACAACGTCACTCGAATATGGTGGCGTCGGGCACGCAATTCTGGGAACCCTTTGGTTAGTCCTTTTGGCCACGCTGGTAGCACTGCCTCTCGGTCTGGCAATTGCGGTTTACCTAACTCAGTCGCAGTCCAAGCTTCGCAATCTCGTTCGTTCAATCACTCAAGCGCTGGCTGGTTTGCCGTCGGTGGTTTCGGGTCTTTTCGTGCTTTCAATCATCTCGTTCCTAGGAGCTCAGAAAAGCGGTATCTTCGGAGCGCTCGCTCTGTTCCCGCTGATGCTTCCAACTGTGGCTCGCGTGGCAGAAGAAGCTCTTCGTCTTGTTCCAGCCGACCTGCGTCTGGCAGCTCTTGGTCTAGGTGCTCCGAACTATCGAGCCTTCTTCCAGGTAATCTTGCCTGCCGCCAAGTCGGGAATCATCACCGCACTTCTTTTGGGTCTCGCTCGTGTTGTCGGTGAAACCGCACCACTGATTTTGACAATTCAGGCCAATAACGGAACCAACTTGAACCCGTTCGATGGGGGAGTTGCAACCCTTCCAACCTACATCTACGGCTTTATTAGCGCCGGTTATGCATCCTCGATTACCCGTGCCTGGGGTGCGTCGCTAGTACTACTGATTCTTGTTGGAATTCTCTTCATTACCGCCCGACTACTTACCGCCGACAAAAAGAAGAAGGCAAAGAAATGACCATTTCCCCGGTAGCAGCAGAACTTCGCTCGGAAGACGTGAGCGTTTGGTTCGGTGAACGTCAGGTTCTCAAGGACGTAAACCTAACCTTTCGTGCCAACCGCGTCACCGCACTAATCGGCCCTTCTGGCTGTGGAAAGTCGACTTTCCTTCGCACCCTAAACCGCATGCACGAGCTAATCCCTTCGGCAGGTCTAGCTGGTTCGATCTTGCTAGATGGAAAAGACATCTACGACCCATCGGTGAACCCGGTCGATGTTCGCATGGAAATCGGCATGGTCTTCCAGAAGCCAAACCCATTCCCAACCATGTCAATTCGCGACAACGTGCTTTCCGGACTAAAGCTTTCCGGCTTGCGTGTTGATAACAAGGACGAACTTCTCGAGACCTCGCTAAAGCGCGCATCAATTTGGAACGAAGTTAAAGATCGCCTTGGTGAGCCAGCGACCGCTCTTTCTGGCGGCCAGCAGCAGCGTCTATGTATCGCACGCTCACTTGCCATGAACCCTAAGGTACTGCTTATGGATGAGCCATGTTCGGCGCTAGACCCAGGTTCAACTCGCCGCATTGAAGCCACCATCGAGGAGCTTTCGGAATCAATGACCATCGTCATCGTTACCCACAACATGCAGCAGGCGCAGCGCGTTTCTCACGAAACCGCGTTCTTCCTAGCCGACGAAAACACCCCTGGCGGAGTTGTGGAATTTGGCTCAACCGAGCAGGTCTTCGGCCAGCCAATCG
>JALQVK010000051.1 GCA_023260375.1 Rhodoluna sp.
GAAGAGGTGTCTGGCACTGCAGTCCACGTTGGCACCAAGGTCGAGCATCCAGGTGTGGCCATGGATGGACGGTATGGCCGTGATGATCGCGGGCCGGTCGACATTGGGAAGCATCTTGAGGACGAATCGCGCGGTTGCCATCAGTCCGCCAATAGAACCTGAATTACCTAGGTCTTTTACGACTAAATAGGTGGCTCCCCAGAACGCTGCAACAACCAGCAGCATGAAATCGCCCGCACTGAAACGAGCTGGCGATTTAGTTGACATGGCTCAATCCTACGTTGAGCACTAGATTGGCACTGTGGGGCATTTGAAGGTAATCAAGCTTGCAGCAGTCGTGGTTGCATCGCTGTCACTCGCTGGATGCGTCCATGATGCAATCCCGTCCGGGACAGTGACTAGGTCAGACAATCCCGCAGTCATAAATCAGGTTGAATACGCCAAGGCCCACTACAAAAACTCAAACAAAAAAGAGTTTGGCGATTTGGGTGATGTGGACTGCGTGAACTTCACCAGCCAAACCCTTTTAGCTCGCGGCTGGAAGATGACACCGATGTGGGGTCAAGCTTTCCGCAACGGCAAGATTGAATACACCCGAGCCTGGATAAACTCCACAGGTTTCAAAGAGTTCCTCACCAAACATCCCGAACTAGCAACACCGGTTGCCTATGAAGACCGAGCTCAGATTGTTGTCGGCGACGTAGTTCAATTCGACTGGGACAACTCTGGCGACCGCGACCACACCGGCATCATCTCTGGCATCCGAGAAGACGGAATGCTCCTCGTTTCATCACACAGCCCGAGCGCATTCGACTGGCCACTCGATGAAGTGATCATGAGCTCGTTCTCGCCACTCACCAAAACATACTTCTGGCACTTGAAATAGACACATACGTGTCTAAACCGATTGTTAGAGTTGCCAAATGGGGAAAGAGAAGAAGCAGAGCTTCGCAGACAAAATAAAAGCCGGTATAGCCAAGACCACCACTGAGGCAACGAAAGTAGCGAAAGCCGGTTTGGAAGCCGCAAAGAGCGGTGCAGAAATCGTCGCGGATAAAGCCGAGGTAGCAACCAAGTCCAGCGTGAAGGCGCTCAAGGCTGGAGCTGAGATTGTTGCCGTAAAGGCCCATGATGCAAAAGAGTTCCTAGATGATAAAACTCGAGAGGCACTCGATAAGGCATATGAAGCAAAAAAGCCTGAAGCCACGAGTTACCTAAAGCGAATTCGTAAGGCTAATCCGGATGCATCGCCCGCGGAAATCCTTCTAGTGATGCAAAAGGATTTGGCGAAAGCTGAAACTAAAAGCGGTTCAGAAACCGAAGAGTTCGCAAGCGCAACTACTTTGTATGTCTTCACAGCAGTTGAGGTCTATGGGAAGAAATTCAAGGACGCCCCTAGCCGTCAGAGATTGATTGATACCACCGTGCTGATTGACAGCGAAGCGGCAAAAATTATCGCAGGGCTTGTGGGTGTAGGTTTCACCATTTTGCTTGCAAGGTTTGGTGGGAAGGCCACCAAGAATGTGATTGCTAAAGTCGCTGGCGCTGGAGCGTTAGCTTCGATGTTGAATGTGAAAAACCCTGGCAAAAAAGGCGCTTCGTGGATTGCTGTAAATGCAGTCTCAACATTCTTGGGTCCGGTGCCCAAGAGCTGGCCGGCCGAACCTGCTCCCAAAAAGAAATAGTTACGCCCTAGCCGGCAAAGTAAAGAAACTCTTAAAGCGAAAAGCCCCGATTTCTCGGGGCTTTTCTTTTAGTGCGGAGACGAGAGGATTTGAACCTCCGAACCCCTTTCAGGGTTACCTCATTAGCAGTGAGGCGCACTCGACCGGGCTATGCGACGTCTCCAAGTACTGTGTAAGTTTACTTGATTTTGGTTGGGCTGTTAACCCGCGCAGGTGGTGGTGGCCGAGTTGGTTCCAACCAGCCAGTCCAGGGTGTCTTTGCTGTCGGTGTTGGTGGCGGTGCCGTCAACGTTCGTTGTGCCGAAGCCGGTGTTTTTGCCGCTTACCAAGATTGGCTCGTCTGCGATCAGTTTGTCGAAAACGATTTTTGCTTTGTCTTCGGTTAGTCCAACGCGTCCGGCATAAGGGGCTGGTAGTCCGGTGTGGTTTGGAACCTGGATGAATGTGATCTTGTCGAGATCAACATTCTTGAGGCTCGATGCGATTGAAACCATGGTTCCTACGTCACTAAGGCTAGATGACAAAGTCATGTTTCTAACGGCTGCGTTGGCTAGCGAGTAGAGCTGAATTGGGTTGGTTAGAACGCCACCGTTTTTGATTTTGCGCATCAGTGAGGTTAGGAAAACCTGCTGGTTTGAAATGCGTCCTAGGTCTGAGCCGTCACCAACACCGTGACGGGTTCTGAGGAACTGGAGTGCCTTCATTCCCTGAAGCACGTTCTTGCCCTTCGGAAGGTTTAGGAAGGTGTACTTGTCTTTGAGTGGACGAGAAAGACAAACCTCAACGCCACCGATGGCATCGGACATGTCGATTACGCCTTGGAAGTTCACCATAGCTAGATAAGGGATCTTGAGGCCAGTGAGTTTTTCAACGGTTAGGAGCGTGCAGCCAGGGCCGCCATTGGCGATGGTTGCGTTGATTTGACCCATGGCTTGAGCGAGGTAGGGCGAACCACCATTCGGGTCTGGGCAGGAAGGCCACGGAACCATGAGGTCTCTCGGGAAGCTCATGGCGACAACGTTTTTACGGTCCTTCGAGATGTGAACGAGGATGATCACGTCGGCTAGGACGGAACGGTCGTGACCGAAGACGCCAGCCTGACCCTGTCGGGTGTCGGAGCCGACCAAAAGAACATTGATGGCGCCTTTGAGGTCTTCGGTGGTTGGAGGTTTGATCGCTTGGCCATTGGCGTCAACCAGTTGGATGCCGTGAGCTTTGATCTGGTTGTTAAGAGAGAACGCAGTGACGCCGACAATAGCGAGGCTTGCGCCAAGAACGATAGCGGTTAGGCGGAATAGGACCTTCTTGATGCCTTCGCCTTTGGTTTTTACCGGCTTGGCATGGCGTGGATCGACACTCTTGGTTTTAGCCAATTGTTGCTCCAGATTTCTAGTCGGCGGGAAACTTTCGAAGCTCCCTCATGCGCTACCCCAGTTTACCCGAGTGAGCGTGTAAACAGAATGCCTTCAAATCCTGAAAGAACGCTGGCAACGCCGTCGTCTTCTACGGCGTCAGTGACGAAACTGGCTGCAGCGTGAACCTCTTCGGGGCCCTGACCCATTGCGAAGGCTAGCCCGCCTCCGGCTTTCGCCCACTCAAACATGCTGATGTCGTTGCGGCCGTCGCCGACCGTGATGATCTGGTCTGGCCGGATATTGTTGTGAGCGCGGACCACTTCTAGTGCGCTGGCTTTGGTGACACCCAGTGGGGCGATGTCGAGCCAAGCCGAGTAGCCAATTGCATAGCTGACCGAGGAGAGGCCAAGTGTGGCAACGGTGTCCACGAACTCTTCGGTTTCTTGTTCTGGGCTCAAGACCACAATGCGACTGACCGGTTGGTGCATAAGTTCTTCGAGCGGAGTCTCGTGGTTTTCATCGCCAAGGGCGTCGGCTGGGAAGTGCTTGTGGAACTTGTAAACGCCCTGAGCGTCTTCTACCGCGAAGTGGGCGTCGGGGAGGCTATTGATTAGCTTGGTCAAAACGTCGGTTGGGTCGAAGGTGATGACCTCTTCGGTCTCGAAACCCTTTGGGTGGTCATGGTTGATTTTGACCGTGACGGCTCCGTTGGAAGCTATTAGCTTGCCGTCCATGAGGCCGATCTCTTTGGTGACTCCGATAGCGTTCACGGCACTGCGTCCGGTGGCAACAACAACTAGGTGACCAAGCTCTTGAACGCGTTTCACTTCAGAAGCGACGCGTGGTGAAAGATAACCGTCATCGTGAACCAGGGTTCCATCAATGTCGAGCGCGATTAGCCAGCGTTGATCCCCGGTGACAGTCATTGTTTAGGCTTTGACCTTTGGCTTGATGAATTCGGTGCCACCAAGGTATGGGCGAAGTGCTGCCGGAATGCGCACCGAGCCATCGGGCTGCTGGTGGTTTTCCAGGATGGCAACCAACCAGCGAGTAGTGGCAAGGGTGCCATTAAGGGTTGCCAAAGTTGCGGTCTTGCCATCTTCCTTGCGGTAGCGCATATTTAGGCGGCGGGCCTGGAACGTGGTGCAGTTCGAGGTAGAGGTGAGTTCGCGGTAGGTTTCCTGGCTTGGAACCCAAGCTTCGATGTCATACTTGCGGGCTGCACTGGAACCGAGGTCGCCGGCGGCGGTGTGAATTACGCGGTAAGGCAACTCGCACTTTTGAAGCATTTGCTCTTGCCAGGCGAGAAGTCTTTCGTGTTCGGCTTCGGCGTGCTCTGGCTCAACATAGGAGAACATCTCCAACTTGTTGAACTGGTGAACGCGCAAGATACCCTTGGTGTCGCGGCCGGCGCTGCCAGCTTCGCGTCGGTAGCAGGTGCTCCAACCGGCATAACGTAGTGGGCCATCTGAAAGGTCCACAATTTCGTCTCGGTGGTAACCGGCCAAGGCAACTTCACTGGTACCGGTTAGGTAAAGGTCGTCGGCTGGTAGGTAGTAAATCTCGTCGGCGTGCTGACCGAGGAAACCGGTGCCAGCCATAACCTCTGGGCGAACCAGGGTTGGGGTGATTAGCGCGGTGAAGTCTGCCTTTGTTGCTAGGTCGAGCGCCATGTTCATCAGCGCGAGTTCGAGGCGTGCGCCCCAGCCTTTTAAGAAGTAGAAACGGCTGCCCGAAATCTTGGTGCCACGCTCGATGTCGATGATGTCTAGCAGTTCGCCAAGCGCAACGTGGTCGCGAGGCTCAAAGTCGAAGGTTGGCTTGGTGCCGACTTCGCGCAAGACTACGAAGTCGTCTTCGCCGCCGGTTGGAACGCCGTCGATAACAACGTTTTCGATCTTCCAAACAAGTTTGTTGAGTTCTTCTGAAGCCTCGTTTGCCGCAGCCTCGGCGGCCTTTACACGCGTGCCAAGCTCTTGGGCCTTCGCAACTAACGCCTGCTTTTCTTCTTTCGGCGCAGTCGAAACCTCTTTGCTTAGAGCGTTTTGTTCGGCACGGAGGTTTTCGAATTCGAGAAGCTTTGC
>JALQVK010000055.1 GCA_023260375.1 Rhodoluna sp.
GCCCAAGGCACCCTCTTCGAGTCGCAATTCCATCAGGAAGTTGCGAGCCTTACCTACGTCTGGGCCAGGCTTCAGGTTCAAAATCTCCATGATTTCTTCGCCAGACAAATCTGGGCGCAGGGCGTCCAGTTCTTCCTGTTCGCGAAGTTTGGCGATTCGGTATTCCAGATCGTCGTAGGCGAAAGACAGGCGTTCGGCTTTGCGCTTGTTGCGAGTGGTGACATCGGCGCGGGTCAGTGCGTGCAGACGAAGCAGGTGTTCATCAGCGTCGCGAACGTAGCGGCGAACCGCCGAATCGGTCCAAGCCTGTTCACCGTAGCCGAAGAAGCGAAGGTGCAGTTCGATCAGTCTGGCCACCGACTTGATGGTGTCGTTGTCGAACTTCAGCGCCTGCATGCGTTTTTTGGCGATCCGCGCACCAACCATGTCGTGCTGGTGGAAGCTCACGCCTCCGCCTGGCTCAAGCCTGCGGGTCTTTGGCTTACCGCAGTCATGCAAAAGCGCGGCAAAACGCAGGGTGAAGTCTGGCTCGAAACCGTAATCCTTCTCGTAGTCGATGGCTTGCTCAACTACGGTCAGGGTGTGCTCGTAAACATCCTTGTGGTGGTGGTGTTCGTCGACCTCAAGTTTCAGAGCCGGAAGTTCCGGCAGAATTATGGCCGCCAGGCCAGAATCAACTAGGGCCGTTAGGCCCTTCCGTGGATATTTGCCAAGCATCAACTTAACCAGTTCCTGTTGAATACGCTCAGCAGAAATTATTTCGATGCGCTCAGCCATTGCGGTCATGGCCGAAAAAGTTTCTGGCTCAATCTCGAAACCAAGCTGGCTAGCAAAGCGAGCGGCACGAAGCATGCGAAGAGGGTCGTCGCTGAACGAATCTTCAGGCTTGCCTGGGGTTCTAATCACTCCGTCAATCAGGTCTTTCAAGCCATTGAACGGATCAACAAAGGTTCTCTCCGGTAAACGAAGGGCCATTGCGTTGATGGTGAAGTCGCGGCGGAACAGGTCGTCGTTGAGGTCGGTACCAAAAGCAACTTCCGGCTTGCGACTATCAACCGAATAAGAGTCGGCACGATAAGTGGTGATTTCCACCTGGTCTTTACCGAAGCGGGCACCGATGGTGCCGAACGCACGACCAATGTCCCAGTGAGCCTGAGCAATTGGTTTGACTATGGACAAAATCTCGTCTGGATTCGCAGACGTTGTGAAGTCGATGTCCGGAGCAGTTCGTCCTAGGAAAGCATCGCGAACCGGACCGCCCACCAACGCGAGTTCAAAACCCCTGTCGCTAAAGCGTTTGCCGAGGTCGACAAAGAGCGCGTTGTTTGTGGATGCCTCAAGGTTTTTGAGGGCTTCGGATACGCTCTGCATGGGTTCTAGTGTTTCACAGGTTTAGTCTTGAGAGATGAACCAAAATCCAGCGCGTAAGCGACTGGCACGAGTCAAAGAGACTTCGGCCGGTGGCTTTGTTCTGGCATCGGATGGTTCACCACGTGTTGCCTTGATTGGAAGGCTCACCAAACGCGGCGCTTTAGAGTGGTGTGTTCCCAAAGGTCACCCGGAGGGTGACGAAACTTTGGTTCAAGCTGCCGAGAGAGAAATCTTCGAAGAGACCGGCATTCAGGGTGAGGTAATCGAGCTACTCGGCTCGATTGACTATGAGTTTTACACTCCCGACAAACACATCGCCAAGACTGTTCACCACTACCTACTTCGCCAGACCAGTGGCGAACTAACCGTGGACGGCGATCCGAACCATGAAGCCGTCGAAACTCGCTGGTTCGATATTTCAGAACTTCACTCGGTGCTCTCGCATGAGAACGAACGCAAAATGGCTCGTGGCGTCGTGGAATGGTTTGAGCGCTCACGATGAAGTTTTTGAAAAAGGTTTCGCTGGTTCTCATTGCTCTGCTCGTCTTCACACCCGCGAGCGCTATGGCTACCGAAAACTACGACGTGCAAATTATCAAGGGCTCCAGCATCAACCTGGTTGCTCAAGCGTCGAGAGTCCCGGTACTAATTCAAAACAATTACGACACCGAGGTTCGGGTGCTGGTTCACGTATCAACTTCTAACCTTCGAGTTCGTCTCCCTGAGGCGACCTCGGTGACAATTGCCCCGAACAGCACGGTCAATGCAGTGATTCCAGTTCAAGCTGTCGCAAATGGCGACGTCGAGCTTTCGGTTTGGCTCACCAGTTTTTCCGGAGTTCGACTTGGGAACGACACCGTAATCACGATGCACGTTATTGGAAATGCCGAAGCTATCGGACTCGGCAGCATGGGTGCGCTAGTTCTCCTGCTATTGGTAGTCGGTTCAATCCGCATGATTCGTCGCCGGAAGCTGGCATAAGTGACCGTCGCACGTTCGTCGCTGATCATGGCCAGCGGAACCATCGTTTCGCGCATTCTTGGTCTAGTTCGCACAGTGATGTTGGCCGGTGCCATCGGCATCACTACCAACGCCGCCGACGCCTTTGCGGTTGCCAACCAACTGCCAAACAACGTTTACGCAATCATCGTCGGTGGCTTGCTTAACGCGGTTTTGGTTCCCCAGATTGTTCGCGCAAAGGTTCACAAGGATGGCGGCAAGGGTTACATCGACGGCCTGCTGACCGTGATAATCACAGCTTTTGCACTAATCACTTTGGTTGCCACGCTGTTGGCTCCGGTCTTGGTTCGCATTTATACCAGTGGCTGGGACGACGCAACGCTGGCCCTCGCCACCGCTTTTGCCTACTGGTGTCTACCGCAGCTTTTCTTCTATGGCCTTTACTCGATTCTCGGCGAAGTTCTAAACGCCAGAAGCTCATTCGGTCCCTTTATGTGGGCACCCGTTATCAATAACCTGGTAGCGATCATCGGTCTGGGTGTCTTCATGGCAATGTTTGGAGGCTGGACCGCTGGCTCAGTCTGGAACATCACGTCAATCTCCGTCTTAGCTGGGACTGCAACTCTTGGTGTAGCTGCGCAGGCCATGATTTTGTTCTTTTTCTGGAAGCGAATCGGACTACGTTTCACGTTTAACTTCAAATGGAAAGGCCTTGGCCTTCGCCCGGCACTCAAGGCAGCCACCTGGACTTTGGCCATGCTCTTGGTTACCCAAATCGGTGGACTAATTCAGACCAGCCTCACCTCGAGCACCTTGGCGGCACGCGGAAGTATTAGTGGGCACGTCGGGCCATCGTCGCAGGAATTTGCTTCGGTTGCTGTTGCCGGTACCGCCTGGTTGATTTTTATGATTCCCCACTCAATCGGAACGGTATCAATCGCAACCGCTTACTTCACTCGAATGAGCGAACACGCACACGCCAGAAAGTTCGACCTACTAAAGGCAGATGTTGTTCAGGCGCTGCGATCGATTCTTGCCCTCAGCGCTATTGCCAGTGTGCTGATGATTTTATTGAGTTTCCCAATTGCCAATGTTTTTGCCCAAAATGGCGCTGCGGCTGGAGCTCTCGGGTTAGTACTTATTGCGATGATGTTAGGTCTCATTCCGTTCAGCATCAACTTCATGTTGCAGCGAGTGTTCTACGCGCTCGAAGACACCAAGAGCCCGTTCATCTTTACCACCATCCAAATAGCGGTTTTTATAATCGGTGCTTACGTGTGTTCGGCGACAGTTCCTGCAGTCGGTCTGGTGGCTTCGATGTCACTAGTGATGTCGATCAGCTTCGCGATCCAGGCACTTATTGCCTATGTGTTACTTACCAAGCGAATTGGCAGAATTTCGGATGGTCACTTGATTGGCTACGGTTTTCAGGTAGTTGGCACTGCAATCCTGGCTGGAATCGTTGGAGGTGGGGTACCGCTAGTAACTAGTGGACTTAGCATTATCAACTTCTCCATGAACAGTTGGATAAATTCGCTGCTAGTTTGCGTCTTAGTTTCCCTGCTTTCAGGCTTGGTTTA
>JALQVK010000022.1 GCA_023260375.1 Rhodoluna sp.
TACCGCGATGGTGAAGCGAAACGCTAAAAAGTTGAAGATTGGTTGGCGTTCGATGGCTGGTTCCATCAGCACAAATGCAGCACCCCAAGTGACGGCAACGCTAATTAGAGCTAGCGCCGCAATTCGTGAACGATTCATTTCTTTTTCCGAACCAGTGGGGAGTGGTGTTCAACTTCAACGATTTGGTGGTTTTTATCGAGATGAATAACTGAGAAACTGCCTGGCTTTAGGCCGGCTGCGAGGTGCAGTTTGATTTTCATCGGCTTACTGGCTTTAGTCTCTAGGGACTCAATCATGGTTGGGAGAACTGGTCGATGGGTGCAAACTACCGCTGGTTTACCCAGTTCGATAATGTTTTGCAGCGCTTTTTGCGTCTGGGCGGGTTTTTTAGCATTTGCCGTTTCGGTGAACTCCGGTTGAGTTTTCACCTTTACTTTGGTGCGCTGAGCATAAGGAGCGATTGTGCTTAGGCATCGAGTCCAAGGGCTAGAGAACACCAGTTTCGCCCCAAAGGCTTTCAGTAACTTTGGCAAAGCTTCTGCTTGGGCATTACCTTCGGTTAGGAGCGGGCGACTCGCTTCACCATCTTTCCAAGTTGCACGAGATCGGGCCTTGGCGTGGCGAAGGATGACCAGGGGAACGGTGTCCAAACGACCTTCTTTGTGAAGTGCCACCAATTGATCTAGCTGCTCTTGGTCATGGCTGTAACTGAGTTTTTTCGAAGCCGCACTGGCACTAAACCAAACTACTTCTGCCACTTCTTCATTTGGCTTGAAGTTGCTGGCGGCGAGTGACTTATCGGTGACTTTCGCTGCCCAGTAGTGGACTTCTTTGAGGTTTTTGTTTGGTAGCAGGTAACGCTGAATTCCCAGCGGCACACCCAATTTGATCTTCAATCCTGTTTCTTCGCGAATCTCTCGAACTGCGGTCTCTGGCAGGGTTTCGCCCGGGTCAACTTTGCCCTTGGCCCAACTCCAGTCGTCGTAACGACCTCGATGCACCAGAGCGACTTTCAACTGATTTTTTTCGATACGCCACAGGACGGCGCCGGCTGCATAGACGGTCATTACTTGTTCGATGCCTTGCGACCCGCAACAAAGCGCATTAGCTCATCTTGGACATCAGTCAGTTTCTTACCCGTTTCGTCAAATTGGTGTCGGGTCCAAGAACCATTGGTTTCTAGATGCCAACTGGATGAGTTGTCGCTCATTGCCAGTGTGAATAGATCTTGGAGTTCTTTAATGTGATCCGGCTGAACAATCTTCACTAAGGCTTCGACTCGGCGGTCCAGGTTTCGATGCATCATGTCGGCTGATCCGATGAAAATGTCTGGGTCACCGCCGCCATTGAATGCAAAGACTCGAGAATGTTCGAGGTAGCGTCCGAGCACCGAGCGAACCTTGATGGTCTCACTCAAGCCCGGAACGCCAGGCTTCAAGGCGCACATTCCGCGAACCAGAATGTCGATTGGAACCCCAGCTTGGCTGGCTTTGTAAAGTGAGTCGATGATCTGCTCATCCACCAACGAGTTGACCTTGATTTGGATTCCGGCACTCTTGCCAGCTTCCTGGAACTCGATTTCGCGTTCAATACGCTCGGTAAGTCCTTCGCGCACACCATTTGGTGAAACCAGCAGGGCCTTAAAGCTCGCATCTGGAGCGTAACCGGAAAGTTGGTTAAACAAACGAGTTAGGTCTTCTCCAACTTGCTCGCGCGAGGTGAGTAAACCGTAGTCCTCGTAGAAACGTGCAGTCTTCGGGTTGTAGTTTCCTGTACCGATGTGGCAGTAGCGCCGCAGGGTGTCTCCCTCTTGGCGAATCACTAGCGAAAGTTTGCAGTGGGTCTTGAGGCCTACGATTCCGTAAACCACGTGCACACCAGCTTGTTCCAACTTGCGCGCCCAGGTGATGTTGTTTTGCTCATCGAAACGAGCCTTGATTTCAACCAAAGCCAGAACCTGCTTGCCCGCTTCCGCAGCGTCAATCAGGGCGTCGACAATAGGTGAGTCGCCAGAGGTGCGATAGAGGGTTTGCTTGATGGCCAAAACCTTCGGGTCGGCGGCTGCCTGCGCCAAGAATTCTTGAACGCTAGAAGAGAACGACTCGTATGGGTGGTGCAAAAGGATTTCGCGCTCGCGGATCGCTCTGAAAAAGCTTGGCTTCTCGTCGCCGTCGTTACGAAGGTAACGGTTGGTAACCACGTTGTGAGCGGGGAAATGAAGTTCGGCTCGCTTGATTCCGGCAATTTCGAATAGGCCGGTGAGATCTAGCGGTGCCGGCAGGCTGTAGACATCTTCTTCGGCAATGTCGAGTTCGCGAATAAGAAGTTCTAGAACCTGAGGGTTTATGTTGCTGGCAACCTCGAGGCGAACCGGTGGGCCAAAACGACGACGAAGCAATTCTTTTTCAAGAGCAACGAGAAGGTTTTCACCTTCGTCTTCATCAACCTCAAGGTCTTCGTTACGAGTCACTCTGAAGGTGTGGTGTTGCAGTACTTCCATTCCGGCGAAAAGTTTGGCCAAGAACTGGCCGATCACCATTTCTAAAGGAATGAACTTTACGTTCGAATTTCCGGTGCTGCCTGGTACGCGAACAAAGCGTGGAAGTAGCGGAGGCACCTTTACTCTTGCAAAGTGCTCGGTTGCGTTATCTGGGTTACGAAGAACCACAGCGAGGTTTAGCGATAGACCAGAGATGTATGGGAACGGGTGTGCTGGGTCAACCGCCAGCGGGGTTAGAACCGGGAAGATCTGGTTGTCGAAATAGGCCTTTAGGTTTACCTGCTGCTCTTCGTTTAGCTCAGACCAAGAGACCAGCCCAATACCTTTTTCGCGTAACGCTGGTTCGAGGACGTCTTTGAAGGTGTTGGCATGGCGCTGTTGAAGTTCGTGAACTTCCACGCTGATTGCGTCTAGAACCTCTTGAGGTTCCATTCCTGAAGCCGAGCGAACAGCAAGCCCTGTGGCGATACGACGCTTTAGCCCGGCAACGCGAACCATGAAGAATTCATCGAGGTTTGATCCAAAAATCGCTGCGAAGTTCACTCGTTCCAGAAGAGGAAGAGTTGGGTCTTCAGCTAGTTCCAGAACTCGGCGATTGAAAGCCAGCCAACTGAGTTCGCGGTCGAGGAAACGATCATTTGGCAAATCACCCATATCGGGCAATGCAATGGCCATGGTTTCTTCAGACATAGTCACAATTCTGCCACCAATAGGTGACCAGTTGGAAAACTGTTAGTAACCGGCAGGTACTTCTTGGTCCTCGGTTCGATCCGGATTGAACGAATAGCCACGGTTGCGAACTGTGCCAATTAGCGCTTCTAGATCGCCCAATTTGAAACGAAGACGACGAATGTGAACGTCCACGGTTCTAGTTCCACCAAAGTAGTCGTATCCCCAAACCTCGCTCAGAAGCTGTTCGCGAGAGAAAACTCGACCAGGGTGCTGGGTCAAGAACTTCAATAGCTCGAACTCTTTATAGGTGAGGTCTAGCGGAATACCGTGGACCTTTGCCGAGTAAGTGACTTCGTCAATAGAAATTCCATTGGTTTCAATGAGGTTGGAAAGGGCCTTCGGCTTATTTCTCGAAATCGCCAAGCGAATACGAGCATCTACCTCGGCAGGGCCTGCCGTGGTGAGAATGATATCTGTAGCACCCCACTCTTCATTTACCGCAGCCAAACCACCTTCGGTGACAATCAAAATTAGGGGAGCAGACAAGCCAGTGGTCTGAAGGATTTTCGCCAGAGACTTCATGTTGTTCAAGTCGGCGCGGGCGTCCAAGAAAATCAAATCAGCGGCCGGTGCATTTACGATTCCGGCCGGCTCCGCAGGGATGTTTCGAACCTTGTGTGGCAAAAGACTCAAGGCAGGCAGAATTTCTTGA
>JALQVK010000061.1 GCA_023260375.1 Rhodoluna sp.
TGGCAGCGAAGCGCTTAGTTCGGTAGGCAGCTCACCAGCAATGAGACGGTTTAGGAGTGCTTTCTTCTCTGGATTTTCTGATGCCCAAGCGTCAAAAGAAGCTTCCCAGACCTTCCGGTTCTCGTCGGCAAATGCCTGGTATCCGCGAGTGTGTGCGATTACGTCATCATCCACCTGGAAGTTTTGATCAGGATCAAATCCGAGAACTGTCTTCAAACCAGCCAATTCTTCTGCTCCCAAGGCAGAACCGTGAATTTTCCCACTGTTCTGCTTCTTAGGTGACGGCCAACCAATGATGGTGCGAAGACGAATTAGAGAAGGTTGGTCGGTTACCGACTTGGCCGCCTGAATAGCGTTGTAAAGTTCCTCGATGTCTTCAACGTAGTTTCCAGTCTTGCGCCAGTCGACGGTCTGTGTGTGCCAGCCGTAAGAGTTGTAACGTCCAATAATGTCTTCGGTGAAGGAGATGTTGGTGTCGTCTTCAATCGAAATTTGGTTGCTGTCATAAATGACGACAAGATTTCCGAGCTTTTGGTGACCTGCCAATGAAGCAGCCTCGGAGGTAACACCCTCCTGCATGTCGCCATCGCCAGCAATTACGTAGACGAAGTGATCGAATGGGCTTGAACCGGATGGTGCTGTTGGGTCGAAAAGACCTCGTTCGTAGCGACCCGAATAAGCAAAACCGGTAGCGGATGCCAGGCCTTGACCGAGTGGTCCGGTAGTGATTTCTACACCCTTGGTGTGCTTGTATTCCGGGTGACCAGGAGTAGCCGAACCCCAAGTTCTAAGGGCCTTCAAGTCATCCAGCTCCAGTCCGTAACCGTGAAGATAAAGCTGGTTGTAAAGGGTTAGAGACGAGTGACCTACGCTCAAGATGAAGCGGTCGCGGCCAAGCCAACGGTCGTCCTTTGGATCGTGACGCATGACCTTGTTGAAAAGCAGGTAGGCCACCGGTGCCAACGAAATCGCAGTCCCAGGGTGGCCATTCCCAACCTTCTCAACTGCGTCTGCAGCCAAAATACGCGCAGTATTTACGGCTTTATTATCTAGTTCCGACCATTGGAATGCTGACACAGCGACTCCTTGAAGTTGAGAGAGCAAAAACGCTCATTGAATGTGGAGGGCTTCATCGCCTTGCGCCTCACAAGTACGAGGCATGGTGAAAGTCTACTACCGTGCAAGCCTGTAAACTTGAAGGTAATGTCCAAGATTCGCGCCTATGTCGCACTAACCAAACCTCGAGTTATCGAGTTACTTCTGGTCACCACTGTTCCCGCTATGATTCTTGCCAATAAAGGTTTTCCAAACATTTTTTTGGTGATTAACGTTCTGATTGGTGGCGCACTTTCTGCCGCTAGCGCTAATTCTTTCAATTGCTACATCGACGCAGATATCGACAAGATTATGGGACGCACCAAGGGTCGACCTTTGGTTACCGGAGAACTCTCGAAGCGCGAGGCCCTAACTTTTGCATACGCAAGCGGACTTATTTCGTTTTTGTACCTTTGGGTTACGGCTGGTTGGTTATCGGCAGTATTGTCGCTTTCAGCAATTTTGTTTTATGTTCTGGTCTACACACTGCTTCTAAAGCGGAGAACCCCTCAAAACATCGTCTGGGGTGGGGCTGCCGGAGCAGCACCAGTGCTAATCGGGTGGGCTGCGGTGACGCAAGGCCTTTCCGTTTCGGCCTGGCTTTTGTTTCTGCTCATTTTCTTATGGACGCCTCCTCACTATTGGCCGCTATCGATGAAATACCGCGATGATTACGCTGCAGCTGGAGTACCAATGCTTCCAGTGGTTAGAAATCCTCGAATCGTAGGCACACAAATCCTGCTTTACAGCTGGGCCATGGTTGCTAGCTCGCTATTACTGATTCCTGCCGCTGGCATGGGAGTGATCTATTCAGCCACTGCGGCGCTGTTTGGATTCTGGTTTACCATTGAGGCAACCGTCTTGTACGTTCAATCGAAGCGGGGTAACCCTGAATCACCGATGCGCCTTTTTCACGGGTCTATCAGTTATCTCACTGTTTTGTTTCTCGCGGTAGCGCTAGATCCTCTGATCCACATCAGTTTTTTCTAAAGCGTTTTTAACTCTTCCAGACGAGCGAGAGACTCGATTCGCTCGAGTGCGTGATCAACAATTCGCTTCGGATAATTGAGGCTGTAGCCATGAGCGTGTTCCCAAGGCTCTAAAGCCGTCGATCCAGCGAGATGTCTCAATTCGGGAATGTATTTCCGCACATAGTCGCCATTAGGGTCAAATTTGTAGCCCTGGGTAATTGGATTGAAGATTCGATAATAAGGTGAGGCGTCGGTGCCGCATCCTGCCGTCCACTGCCAACCGTGACTATTCGAAGCTGGGTCATAGTCAGTTAGGTGCTGTTCAAACCAGTCCGCGCCCAACTGCCATTCCAAGTGAAGGTCTTTAACCAAGAATGAAGCCACAATCATTCGAACGCGATTATGCATCCACCCCGTGGTTAGTAACTGCCGTATGCCAGCATCAACCATAGGAAAACCGGTTTCGCCTCGTTTCCAGGCCTCAAATTTATCCGTCGGTTCGTCATAACGCATTCGAGCGAATTTTGGGTCCAAGTACTCGGTCACAGAATCAGGTCGCTGAAACAGAACATCTGCATAAAACTCACGCCAGGCTATTTCCTTTTTGAATACCTCGGCATCCGGCCCATCGGGTACACGGGCCAGAATGGTTCTCGGATGAATTTCTCCGTGGCTGAGAGCATGAGAGAGATGAGAGGTTCCACCTAGGTCAGCGCGGTTGCGATTTTCGGAATAGTTTTCAACGCGACCAGCCAGAAAACGCTCAAGTGTCGCTATGGCGTTTATTTCGCCGGCAATGACGTCATCGCCTTTACTAAATTGCGGATCCCAATCGGTTAGAGGATTGGGTAAGGCTGCCACTTTATCAAGATCTGGACTAGGAACTGGCGCGCCCTGATCGAGCTGATTCCAAGCCTTATAAAACGGAGTGTAGACGCGATATGGGGTGCCGTCTGGTTTCGTTACAGAGCCAGGCGCAATGGCGTAATTTCCAGGACCTTCAACAAGTTCAATGCCGTGGACTTGCAAATCTCTGGAAATGGCTTTCAATTCGGCAATTCCATGGGTGTCATAAACCTTGGATACGAAAACCTGTTTTACATCTAACTTTTGAGCAAGACTGACGATTTCTGCTGGTGATTTGATAACAGTTAGTCGTCCGCCGAGTGAGTCCGAAAGGTGCCTCCACGACGATCGCAGAGAGTTCTGCCTGATTTCCGAGAGTGTATCGAATGGTGAACCAATTTGGTCGGCTGTAGCGATGCAGTAAACGACAGCACTTTTTTTGATGGCTGAAACCAGGGCAGGATGGTCTGCTACGCGGAGGTCCTTTCGGTACCAAAAGATTGAGGAATTCATTTTTTTCGCAGAGCAAGACCCTGAAGTGTTAACAGAGCAATGAACACTGAAGCTATAGCCATATGAATGAGGACTAGTAACACTGGTAAACCCAACCTAGCCTGAGCGATACCTACAGTAGCCTGGGCAACCAAGGCGAAGGTTGACCAAAAAACGAGCCTACTGGCGAACCCATCGACATCTCGACGTCGAACCAAAACTAGGAGAGAAGTGGCCGAAGCCAACGCCAAGTAGGCCGGATAGGAGTGAAAATGCTGCCACAGTTCAGAATTCAAACCATTTCGTGGTGCGTCGAGGTCTCCAGCGTGAGGGCCGCTACCGGTCACAACAATCCCAAGTAGAACGGCGGTAGAGCCAAAGCCAATCAAAGCTGCACTAAAGCTTCGCTCGGAGCGAGTACTAGGGGTTACAGCGGGGGAGTAAACGCGCCAAAGCTGCAGCGCCGAAATGCTGATCATTGCCGAACTGATTACGAAATGTAGCCCAACCACCCAAGGGTTCAAGTTTGTTAGAACTGAAATTCCGCCAACAACCGCCTGAAGAAAAATGCCTAAAATTAGCCAAATCGAGGTGCTAAGAATCCGACGAGATCCCCGCGTAAATAGTGCGGCAAAGAAAAACAGAACCGCGATAAGCAATAAAACAAATGTGAGAAGTCGATTGGTGAATTCAATAACGCCGTGAATTCCCATTTCCGGGACCGTAATCAAAGATTCGGGGGTGCAATTTGGCCAAGTCGGACAGCCAAGACCTGATGCAGTCAAACGAACGGCACCACCGGTTACAACGATCAATATTTCAGAAACAACTGATGCCCAAGCAAGTGCCCGTAATACGGCCTCACTGAAGATGCGCTTGAACGAATTCATCACGTAAACCTTTACCTGCCTGTTCGGCTCAAGTAGAATTGGGCTAGATGCGGTGCAGCATCACTCAATCAAGTCTTACACGTCAACATTTTTGCCACGCTTGGTTTCGGGAATTTTTATGCACCAGCAATCGTTCTAGCAAGTGAAGAAAGGTTTGATTTGTCCGAGAACATCATCGACCGTCCAGAACTTGACAGCCTAGGAACCTACGAATTCGGCTGGTCAGACAAAAGCGTTGCGGGAGATACCGCCAAGCGCGGAATCAATGAAGAAGTTGTAAGAGACATCAGCAGCAAGAAGTCGGAAGCTGACTGGATGCTCGAGCGTCGACTCAAGGGTTTCGAGTATTTCCTTCGTAAGCCCATGCCAACCTGGGGCTCAGATCTTTCTGGCATCGATTTCGACAACATCAAGTACTTCGTGCGTTCGACCGAGAAGCAGGCTGCTTCATGGGAAGACCTCCCAGACGACATCAAGAACACCTATGAAAAGCTTGGCATCCCAGAGGCTGAGCGCAGTCGTTTGGTTTCAGGAGTTGCTGCACAGTACGAGTCCGAAGTGGTTTACCACCAGATTCAAGAGGAACTTGAGGCTCAAGGAGTCATCTTTTTAGACACCGATACTGCGCTAAAAGAACACCCTGAGCTCTTCCAAGAGTATTTCGGCACCGTAATCCCTGCTGGTGACAACAAATTTGCGGCTTTGAACACTGCGGTTTGGTCAGGTGGATCATTCGTGTATGTCCCTAAGGGCGTCCACGTTGAAATCCCACTTCAGGCATATTTCCGCATCAACACCGAGAACATGGGACAGTTCGAGCGCACCCTGATTATTGCCGATGAGGGTTCTTACGTTCACTACATCGAGGGATGCACCGCTCCGATCTACCAAAGCGACTCGCTACACTCTGCCGTTGTTGAAATCATAGTTAAGAAGAACGCTCGAGTTCGCTACACAACTATTCAAAACTGGTCCACCAACGTGTACAACCTTGTCACAAAGCGGGCTGTAGCAGAAGCTGGGGCCACCATGGAGTGGGTCGATGGCAACATTGGGTCTAAGGTAACCATGAAGTACCCGGCAGTTATTCTCGCCGGCGAATATGCCAAAGGCGAAACCCTGTCGGTCGCTTTTGCTGGACCAGGCCAACACCAAGACGCAGGTGCAAAAATGATTCACCTGGCTCCCAAGTGAGACCTGGAACGAGACAGATCCAAAGATTGTTGGGTTAGGAGCGCGACGAGGAGAAACGATTAAAATCAGCAGCTAACTATAGAGGACACAAACTGGTCAAAGGTAAACTGGTGGTTCGAGACGGTGTCTCGATCCATGCAGAGGGGAGGGAAAGGCAGCGCGCGTGGCGCAGAGAAGCAACTATTTTAAACGCTTGCGTTTTTCAGTCTCCGCTGAGCGCTGCCCGC
>JALQVK010000064.1 GCA_023260375.1 Rhodoluna sp.
AGCCAAGGGTTATGCCAGTCACGGCGAATCTTGGTCTTATGCCCTGGCACTTCGGTTGGCTTCCGCCAAGTTGTTGAGCGCCGAGAGTAAGACCGGCGATCCTGTGGTCATCTTGGACGACGTCTTTGCCGAATTAGATGCCGGACGCCGCGATCGTCTTGCCAGCCTCGTCGCGGATAATGAACAGGTAATCATTACGGCTGCCGTGGCGGAAGACGTGCCAGACAGCCTAAAGGCCACGGTGTTTGACGTTTCCAAGGGAGAGGTAAAGCGTGTCTGAGAACGATAACTTTGCCCAAGAGTTCTATTGGAAAATGCGCGAAGCCGTAACCGGCCGCCTTAGCCGCGACGCCAAGCGAATCATCGAGAAGAAGAAAAAGGGCGGATCTCGGCCATTCGAAAAAGGCCGTGATCCACTAACCGCGGGGGCTAGTCTGGACGCCCTGATTACCGACTTCAGGTGGTCAACTGAATTGGGCGAGGCCGAACTATTTGTTTCATGGGCAGAGGTAGCAGGTGAGGACATCGCGGCAAAGGCGATTCCCGAAAGCTTCCACGATGGAATCTTCGAAGTTCGGGCCACTTCCACCGCCTGGGCAACCCAACTTCGGCTACTCAACAGCGTGATCTTGGAGAAGCTCCAAGCCAAATTTCCGAAGCTCGAAATCGTCGAATTAAAGGTTTTAAATCCGGTCAGCCCAACCTTCAAACGAGGTCAAAGATCGGTCCCCGGTCGGGGCCCTCGGGACACCTACATTTAAGCCCTAAGTTCCGCGAAATTACGCGGAATTTACCTCTGTGAACATCCCCGAAAATGTCGCGTTTTGGCGGTAAAATTAGGGGGTTAGCCACCCCGGATTTAAGTCGGATATTTGTCTCCGCAGTCGTGTGGGCCTAACCCGTGTAATTAGGAGTAAAAAGAGTATGTCCACACCCGTTGAAAGCAACTACGACGCTGGAAATATCCAGGTACTCGAAGGTCTTGAAGCAGTTCGTAAACGTCCGGGTATGTACATCGGCTCCACCGGTCCGCGCGGTTTGCACCACCTCGTCTACGAAATAGTGGACAACTCGGTTGACGAAGCCCTTGCCGGCTATTGCGACACCATCAACGTAACCATCACCAAGGATGGTTGGATCCGTGTTAAGGACAACGGCCGTGGAATCCCAGTTGCCGTTCACCCAACCGAAGGCGTTTCAACCCTTCAGGTAGTTTTGACCATCCTGCACGCCGGTGGAAAATTCGGCGGTGGCGGTTACGCCGTCTCCGGTGGTTTGCACGGTGTGGGTGCTTCGGTTGTAAACGCACTTTCTTCACACTTAAAGGTTCAGGTAGCTCGCGACGGCTTCCTTTGGCACCAGAGCTTCAAGATCGGTGTGCCAGATGCCCCAGTTTCCAAGGGCGAAGCGGCCGACTACACCGGAACCCAGACCGAGTTCCTGGCCGACCCAACAATTTTCGAAACCGTTGAATACGACTACGAAACCCTACGCTCACGTTTCCAGCAGAGCTGTTTCCTAAACAAGGGTCTGCGCATCGCGATCAACGACGAGCGCAGCGATAAGAACGACGTCTACTATTACGAGCGCGGTCTAGAAGACTATGTCGAGTATTTGAACGCTTCGAAGAAGGGCGAAATAGTCCACCAGGAGATCATTTCCTTCGAAGCTGAGAATCCAGAAAAGACTCTCTCGGCCGAAATCGCGATGCAGTGGACCAACGCCTACAACGAGAGCGTTCACACTTACGCCAACAACATCAATACTCACGAGGGTGGTACTCACGAGGAGGGTTTCCGCGCCGCGCTTACTTCGCTTCTGAACAAGTACGCTCGCAACACCAACCTTCTCAAGGAGAAGGACGAAAACCTTTCCGGCGACGACTGCCGCGAGGGACTTACCGCGGTTATCTCGGTGAAGCTTTCGGAACCACAGTTCGAGGGTCAGACCAAGACCAAACTCGGCAACACCGAAGCCAAGGCTTTCGTTCAAAAAATGGTGAACGAGCACCTTGGCGACTGGCTTGAATCGCACCCAGCCGAAGCTAAAGACATTATTCGCAAAGCAATTCAGGCTGCAACCGCGCGTCAGGCAGCTCGTAAAGCCCGCGAGGCCACCCGTCGCAAGGGAATCCTTGAGTCCAGCGGTATGCCAGGAAAGCTTCGCGACTGCTCGAGCCGCGACCCTGAGCTTTCAGAAATTTACATCGTTGAGGGTGACTCGGCGGGTGGTTCGGCAGTTCGTGGCCGTAACCCTGAAACTCAGGCAATTTTGCCACTACGTGGAAAGATCCTGAACGTTGAGCGCGCTCGCCTAGACCGCGCACTCGGCAACACCGAAGTTCAGTCGCTAATCACCGCATTCGGTACCGGCATTGGTGAAGATTTCGACATCTCAAAGATCCGCTATCACAAGTGCGTTCTTATGGCCGACGCCGATGTTGATGGTCAGCACATTCGAACCTTGATCCTCACCCTGCTGTTCCGCTTCATGCGTCCGTTGATTGAGCACGGTTATGTTTACCTTGCCCAGCCGCCGCTATATCGCATCAAGTGGACCAACGCGGAACACCAGTATGTTTACTCGGACGAAGAGCGCGACCAGCAGCTAGCCGCAGGCCAGGCCGCCGGCAAGCGCATTCCGAAAGAGAACTCGATCCAGCGCTACAAGGGTCTTGGTGAAATGGACTACGACGAACTTTGGTCGACCACCATGGACCCAGCCCGCCGCACACTCCTTCAGGTAACCCTGGACGACGCAGCTATGGCCGATGAAGTCTTCTCAACCCTGATGGGCGAAGACGTCGAAGGCCGCCGAACCTTTATTCAGCGCAACGCCAAGGATGTTCGCTTCCTAGACATCTAGGAAATGCGAAGAGGAGATTAGATCATGGCAGACGAAACTACTACCCCACAGGGCCACGACCACGTAGAGCAGGTTGACCTTCAGGTCGAAATGCAGCGAAGCTACCTGGACTACGCGATGAGCGTTATCGTTGGTCGCGCGCTTCCAGACGTTCGCGACGGTATGAAGCCAGTCCACCGTCGCGTTGTTTACGCGATGTTCGATGGCGGTTACCGACCAGACAAGCAGTTCAGCAAGTGCTCGCGCGTTGTCGGTGACGTCATGGGTCAGTTCCACCCGCACGGCGATGGCGCGATCTATGACACCCTGGT
>JALQVK010000168.1 GCA_023260375.1 Rhodoluna sp.
TGCCTGCCCGGTTCCGTGCTGCCAGGTAACTTTGCCATTGCTGCGAGAAGCACCTACGGTCACATCTCCGACGGAATGATGGCTTCTGCGAAAGAACTTTCGCTCAACGACGACCATGGCGGCATCATTCGCCTTGGTGAAATGGGTCTCGACCCAAAGGTCGGTTCAAGCGCGATTGAGCTACTGAACCTTGACGACACCGCAGCTGAGATCAACGTAACTCCAGACCGTGGTTACTGCTTCTCAATCCGTGGTGTTGCTCGCGAGTATTCGCACGCAACCGGTGCTGAGTTCCGTGACCCAATTGGCAACGCACAGCCTGAGGTTGCTTCTGGCTTCGAAGTTTCGATCGACGACCCTGAAGGCATTCGAGGCAAGGTTGGATGCGACCGTTTCGTGCTAAGAACCGTCAAGGGAGTCGACGCAACCCGCCCGACTCCACCGTGGATGATTGCCCGTTTGAAACTCGCAGGGATGCGTTCGGTTTCACTCGTGGTTGACATCACCAACTACGTGATGCTCGAACTCGGTCAGCCAACTCACGCCTACGACCTCGACAAGCTAACCGGCGGTATCAAGGTTCGTCGAGCGGTGGCTAGCGAAACCCTAAAGACACTGGATGGTCAGGTCCGCAAGCTGGATGTTGAAGACTTGCTAATAACCGATGGCTCTGGACCAATCGGTCTAGCCGGTGTCATGGGTGGCGAAAGCACCGAGGTTACCGATTCAACCGTGAATGTAATCATTGAGGCGGCGCACTTCGACCCAGTTTCGATTGCTCGCAGCGCACGTCGTCACAAACTGATTTCTGAAGCGTCCAAGCGCTTTGAGCGCGGAGTAGACCCACGTGTTGCTGAGTACGCGGTTGCTCGAGTGGTTCAGCTACTTGAGGTTCACGCCGGTGGCACCGCAGATGGTTTAGGTGCTAACTACAGCACTCTTGGCGATGCTCCAGTGGTCTGGTTGCCTGCTGATTTCGCCAAGGAAATCACCGGTGTTGAGTACACCGTTGAAGAGGTGACTGGCGTGCTGGCCGACATCGGTTGTGTAGTTGCACAAGTCGAAGGTGGCTATGAGGTTATTCCTCCGTCATGGCGTCCGGACATTACTCACAAGACCGACCTTGCCGAGGAAATCGCGCGCATAGTTGGTTACGAGCGAATCGGAACCCGCTTGCCGGTTGCTCCTCCGGGACGTGGACTTTCTAAGAACCAGAAGCTTCGTCGTGCGGTTCTGACCGCTGCGGTTGGTGCTGGCGCTACCGAAGTTTTGACCTACCCATTCGTTTCTGATGTGGCAAATGGCTACTTCACCGACGCTTCGAGCAAGGTAGTTTTGGCTAACCCGATGCAGGAAGAAAGCTGTCAACTTCGCTTGACCATTCTTTCTGGACTATTGGATGCCGCCCGTCGAAACCTTTCTCGAGGGCTTACCGACTTGAGCATTTTTGAAGAGGGTTCGGTGTTCCACCCAACCGCCGTTTCGGGCAAGGCATTTACTTTGCCAACCGCTGCCGAGCGACCAACCGCTGAAGTACTAGAGGCGGTTCGTGCAACCTTGCCGGCACAGCCGAAGCACTTTGCGGCGCTACTAACCGGTGAGCGCGTGAAGCAGCAAGTAGGTGTCAAGTCACAAAGCTATGACTACTCAGATGCCATCGCTTTGGCGTCAACCGTGGTTGCCGCTACCGGTCAGGAACTAACCGTTCGTCAGGGTTCGGCCAAGGGTTACCACCCAGGTCGCACCGCAGAACTTTTTGTTGGTGTCCAGTCGATTGGTTTTGCCGGTGAAATTGCTCCTGCTTTGGCTTCTGCGAAGGATCTTCCAAGACGTGTTGCCATTCTGGAAATCGATCTAGATGTCCTTTACGCTTCTGCTCCTGAGGTTCGTCAGGCGTCGCCAATTTTTGGTTACCCAGCAGCAACTCAAGACCTATCGCTCTTGGTTGGCCTTGAGGTTCCTGCCGGTGAAGTTTTGGCAACCATCTCCGAAGGCGCTGGAGACCTACTCGAACAGGTTCGCCTAATCGAGGACTACCGCGGTGAAAACCTCCCGGCTGGCCAGAAGTCGCTAACCTTTGCACTTCGTTTCCGTGCTACCGATAGAACCCTTACCCAGGTTGAAGCAAGTGAGTCCCGCGACGCAGCGGTAGCACTGGCAGCAAGCAAATTTGGCGCGGTCTTACGCGCCTAAGAAAAGGAGTGCCATGAGCCTCAAGGTTGCCATCGCTGGTGCCAGTGGTTATGTTGGTGGGGAACTCGCACGTTTGGTTGCCGAGCACCCTCAACTTGATTTGGTCACGGTCACAGCAAACACTAACGCGGGCGAAAAGTTCATCAACCTGCACCCACACCTACGCTCATTTGCTCACCTAGAACTCGTTGCCACGACTGCTGAAAACTTGGCTGGTCACGATGTAGTTTTCCTGGCTCTTCCTCACGCGAAGAGTGCTGAAGTAGCGACTCTGCTCGGCGAGGACGTCCTTGTTATCGACTGCGGAGCCGACTTCCGTCTGGAATCTTCGGAAGACTGGGAGAAGTTCTACGGCGGCACGCACGCTGGCACTTGGACCTACGGAATGCCTGAGCTCATTGTTGCCGATGGCGAAAAGCAGCGAAATGCATTGATTGGCGCCAAGCGCATCGCCGTTCCTGGTTGTAACGTGACCGCAATCACTTTGGCCTTGGCTCCGCTATTGGCTGCCAATCTGAT
>JALQVK010000044.1 GCA_023260375.1 Rhodoluna sp.
ACATCAACAGAAAGCCCCACTGCCAGGAACTGTGTAACCAGAACGGCAATTAGGTTTTCGAACCAGTTAATAACAGTCCTTTCGACTACGCAGTTGTCCGCAGCAAGGTATTTAAATGCCTTTTCTCAGTTGGACGAATTGCAAAAAACACGAATTCTTGTTCTAAACGGACACCGACCCAGTCAACAAATAGTTTCGGCGATTCGAACGCTCACCCGTGAAAACGTATTAGCTCACATTCCCGCCGATGAGCCAGCCATGCAATTGGCCGAGAGCCAAAAACTGCCGCTCAGTTTAGCCAGACGGAAGTCTCCAGCAGGAAACGCAATTGCCGCTCTCGCACATAAACTTTTAGCATGACAACCCTCAGCCAACTGATCGCCAAACGTGGCAGGTTGCCGCACATCGATGTGGAATGGCTGAACCTCTTAACTGGCGACTGGCAAATGGTTGCCGACCTGGTCAACTGTGACCTCGTCCTCTGGGTTCAAAGTAAAGAAGAGAACAACTTCATCGCAGTGGCTCATGCACGTCCATCCAGTGCTGGAACCATTTTTTACCGCGACATCGTGGGGGAGGCGCCAGCCAAATTGTGGCAGCGCCAAGTGGTAAAGGCTTTCGCTTCCGGAACTCACCAAGACCTGGCGGTCCCAGATCTTTACGACGGCATTTCTATGCGTGTTAGAGCGGTTCCGGTTAGAAGGCGCCTAAAGGCGAACCTAAACGAATTTTCAACGCCAATTGCAGTCGTCACCGTTCACACCAACCTCAGTGAAGTTCGCGAACCAACTAAGCAGCGCATCAATTTCCGAAAGGTTGGAAATGAACTTCTTGACATGATCGAAGAAGGCGCCTACCCCGATTTCCAAAACTCAACCGGCTCAACCCGAG
Source organism: Rhodoluna sp. (assembly GCA_023260375.1). Taxonomy (GTDB): domain Bacteria; phylum Actinomycetota; class Actinomycetes; order Actinomycetales; family Microbacteriaceae; genus Rhodoluna. Next base: position 892 of record JALQVK010000044.1, read on the forward strand.
GAGCGCCGCGAGCCAACGATGGGCTATTGATCCTGGACCAAGAAGACATTGTGACTTTCGCAAGCCCAAACGCACTGAGTGCATTCAACCGGTTTGGTGTCACCGGCGAACTTGTTGGGCAAAACCTCCAGCAGGCTATGGAGAAGTCGCTTGGAAAGAACCTTCGCTCCGATGAAGATCTAGCCGTTGTTGTCAATGGTCGGGCTCCCTGGAGGGCCGACGCCAACAGCCAAACAATGTCACTTAGCCTCCGCGCTGTCCCACTCAAAAAGAACAACCAGCGCACCGGAGCCATCTTGCTGTGCCGTGATGTGTCCGAACTTAGACGCCAAGAGCGAGAACTAATCACCAAGGACGCCACAATCCGCGAGATTCACCACCGGGTGAAGAACAATCTCCAAACAGTGGCCAGTCTCCTAAGAATTCAAGCCAGGCGCACCGACTCCGACGAAGCGAAAGAAGCCTTGGAACAGGCAATGCGTCGCGTTGCCGCAATCGCACTAGTTCACGACACGCTTTCGGCAGGGTTGAGTCAGGAAGTGAACTTTGACGAAGTTTTCGACCGAGTCTTGAAACTCACCTCCGAGGTTGCTGCCACCTCTGGAACCACGGTGAATACGATCTTCGATGGCAAGTTCGGTCAACTACCTAGCGAAAAGGCCACCAGCCTGGCAGTTGCCATCACCGAGCTAGTCACTAACGCCGTTGAGCACGGTCTTGCCGAACGCTCTGGCGTGGTTCACGTCAACGCCGAACGCAAGGGAAAAAAGCTCACGGTAACGATTTCCGATAACGGCAAAGGCCTCCCAGAAGGAAAGCTTCAGGAAGGCCTTGGCACGAGCATTGTGAAAACCCTGATTGAGGGTGAATTGCGTGGAGCGATTAGCTGGTTCTCACCAAAAGAGGGTGGAACGAAAGTTGTGGTTGAACTGCCGCTTAGCTAGCGCGACGTGCGCGAGCGTACTTACGCTTCAGCGACTTACGCTCGTCTTCAGATAGTCCGCCCCAAACGCCAGTGTCCTGGTTTTCTTTGATTGCGTACTCTAGGCAGCTGGTTGATACTGCGCATTCGCGGCAGATCGCTTTAGCCTGGTCGATTTGGTCAACTGCAGGACCGGTGTTGCCAACCGGAAAGAATAGCTCTGGGTCTTCGGTCAGACATTTCGCTTCATCTTGCCAGTGCATATCCATGCGGTTATTCCTTTTTCTAAAAAACTAAAAGTGAACAAAAAACCAAAGTAACTAAGGCTTTTAGTGGGTAGAAACTGAAGGGTGTTTTACTCTTGAAGAGAGATTTGAAACCTTCGTTTCCTTTACAAATCGTTTCACAGAAGCGCCCACTAATCAACCCCCAATATTTCTAGGACGACCCCAATGAGCATCAAAAGACCAATCCAATTTAATGTCGCACTGATTATTGGAAGCGTAGAAACAGTCATTGCGGCAGCACTCACGTCGTTCTTTCTGTGGGGGCTACTAACTGGTCAATCCAAGGTAATCACCGCGGTAGCCATGCTCACAGCCCTATTCGCTGGAACCACAGCGTTCTTAGCCGCAGCAACGTTTGCCCTCTACAACCTGAAACGCTGGGGTCGTTCAGCCATCATCTTCTGGCAGCTAATCCAGATCAGCCTGGGGTATGGAACCATGGACGGAAAAATGGCCAACTACCCGCTGGCCATCCTAATTTTCGCCGTATCCGGAGTTGCCTTCATAATGCTGCTCACCAAACCGGTGAACGCTTTATTCAAGCAGGACTAAAGACCTAGCTGCTTCTTCAGCATCTCAACGTGACCGGTTGCTTTTACGTTGTACAGACCCAAAACGACCGAACCCTTTTCGTCCAAAACAAACGTTGAACGCAAGACACCTTCGTATTCACGTCCGTAAAGTTTTTTCAGACCATAGGCGCCATAAGACTTGTGAACGGCCATGTCTTCGTCTGACAAAAGATCGAAGTGCAAACCTTGGTCTTTCACGAACTTCGCCAACTTCGATGGCTTATCTGGAGAAATACCAACCACCTCGTAGCCAGCAGAAGTAAAGACATTCAAAGACTCTTCAAAGTCGCAGGCCTCTTTGGTGCAGCCTGGGGTAGCGGCAGCAGGGTAGAAGTAAACGATTACCTTTTTGCCAGCAAAGGTTGACAGAGAAATTGGCTTCTCGGCCTGGTTTGGAAGGGTAAATGCAGGAGCTTTTGCTCCACTTTCTAAACGCACGTCACTCATAATTACAGCCTAATCTTGAACGAAGTCTGCCACGACTATCTTTTTCATCTTCATCAAAGCTTGGTTAGCATAGGCGGCTTTTGCCGGGTCTGGGTTGCTCAAATAAGAGCTCAAATCATTCGGAACAATCTGCCATGAAACACCGAATGCATCTCTGCACCAACCGCATTGAACTTCTTCACCATCACGCGTGATCGCATCCCAGTATTTGTCAATTTCTGGCTGGCCATCGACGCTCAAAGACAACGAGATCGAATCATTGAAGCCAGGAGTCCCCGGGTAGTTCATTCCGACCAAAACCTGACCACCGATCGAAAAGGTAGCCGTAAACAGCTGATCCCCAACCCGATTCTCCGAAAGAACCTCAGCCCCCAACTCCGCAACATAGAACTTCAAAGCAGCATCCATGTTTTCAGGGAACCAAAGGAAAGTGTTCAAAACTGGGCTCTTAGTCATATTCTCAAGACTAGCGTTTGCCTACACAATGAACCTTTGGTAATGTTGTATCTCGTTGCCAAAACAACAAGCACCTCTAGCTCAATCGGCAGAGCAACTGACTCTTAATCAGTGGGTTCTGGGTTCAAGTCCCAGGGGGTGCACGAAATCCCGGTTCCTTCTCACGAGGACCGGGATTTTCTTTTTGGAATAACCAATTCAGGATTCGCGTTTACCTATAAATGCAAGAAATAGACCTAAACCAGTCAACCGAGGTAATCCTTGCTACCTATTTTGATGGTTTGCACTCTGGTGGCGGCAAAAGCCGAATCAAAGGCGGCCAAACTGCTGCAAATCAAGCCTTATCAGCCCTCGACATCACCCGCTACGCCTCGGACCGCTCGGAAGTGCTGCCTCTAAATCGTAGAGGCGCCACGGTCCTGTCGCCCTATATCCGCCACAACCTACTCACTCTCAAGCAGGTGTGGGTTGCCGTCAAAGATGCTCCCTTCAAAGACCGCGAGAAATTCCAGGACGAACTTATGTGGCAAGAGTACGCCCGCCACCTTTACGCTCGCATCGGCACCCACTTCTTTCAAAATTTGAGATACGACCAAAACCGCTACTCCGAAGGCGACGGCTGGAACCGCGACATGCACTGCATCGATCAGGTTGTAAAGGAGCTGGAGACCGACGGTTGGTTGGTGAACCAGACCCGCATGTGGTTAGCCTCCCATTGGACCGTCCGCAAAGGCAAAGGCTGGCTTCACGGCCAAGAGCGCATGTATCAAAACCTTCTCGACGGCTCGAGGGCTGCGAACCTACTTGGTTGGCAATGGACGGTTGGTTCGGCTGGTAAACCTTATGGGTTTGCCCGCTGGCAGGTTGAAAAACGTGCACCAGGTCTTTGCATGAAATGTCCTCTCAAAAAGGCGTGCCCTATCCAAGACTTTCCTGAAGAAGAAACACTTCCTCAACTTGAAAGGCTTACCCTTCTCGACCACGACCCGGATCTCTCGGGCACCACAGGTCCAAAATCGGTCATTCGAAAAACTGAACCCAAAGAAGTTCTCATCACCATCGACTCGATGGGGGATTCCGACCCTGCATTGGTTGCTAACCCAGACCTCCCAGTTGTGTTTGTCTTCAACCGAGACGCCCTCGCCAAACTACAACTTTCCTCAAAGCGGATTCACTTTTATCTAGAAACACTTCAAGACCTTGCTACCAGAAGGAATCTAACGGTCTATTTGGGTGACCCTTATGAATACGCCCAAGAAAACCCAGTTGCCGTGACCTATGCTCCAGTACCAAGTTTCAAAAGGTTTGCCGATGTGGCTGAACTGCACCCATACCCTTGGCTTCGAAAGCCGCATGATAAAAACGTCCAATCCTTTACCGCCTGGCGACAGAGGTTAGGTTAGGACCATGGAAACATTTGAGAAGTACCTCGCGGTGCGATCCCTAATTCAACAAACCGAAGATCGAGCTTTGGTTTATGGCGTCACCATCAGTGAGTACCTCACGTTAAAGGCGATCAGGGATTTTGGTGGTGACGGCATTTCCAGAGTTGACCTTGCGCGGAAAGTCGGCATTTCGGTTCTTGAACTCACTAAAGCTCTACAGCCACTGGAGAAACTCTGCTTCGTAGAAACTTTGGAAGCCACTGCGAACCCTAGAGAACGCAAGATTGCTTTGACAGCCGGTGGTCAAGGAATTTTCGGTGACATCGAGCACGAATTCTTACGTCGGATGAACCTATTAACGTTTGAAATCGGCCAGCTGGCAAAGGCCATCGCCTAGTTATCCTCTTAAGTTCAACCTGATCTTCTGTGAAGAGCCAAGCTCAATCGTCTCGGCTCTGCGAACCGCTGCCTTCAGTGGAACGAAGTAGGTACCCTCGCGTGGGATAAGCGCGGTGTAAAAGGTTGTGTTGCCAATAGTCACATCGACTGGAATGCAACCCCAGCCATAACTGAGGTGACCGGCGCTTACTTCTAGCTGTTTAGTAACTTCGTCGGGAGTAGTGGCAAAGAAAAACGGGGCAGGACCACGCCATTCAATCACCTTGGACTCGAACTCCATGATTACTGTTCACTCGCCTCTGAAGTAAGTAACTGAGCTAGCAACGCCTTTGCCTTGGCTTCATTCATACCTTCAAACTCTTTGGCGGTTACTCCTAGTTTTTGTAATTCTCGATATAGGTATAGCGGAACTCCTGCACCTGGTTCTCGCTTCACTTCACCGCGATTGGGCATTACCTTGGCTTTTACGCATTGCCAGAAATCGTTTGCGCTCACTCGAAGATCCATCTTGAGAATCTTGCTTTCAAGTTTGACGCCATAGGTAACCTTGTTGACGGGGTGTGAGATGTGAGTCCGAAGTTGGCTGCCATCCCAGAGTCCTAGTCGGAATGTTTGGTGATGTCTCACTTTTTTACCGGTAGCACCAAGGACTTCGGTCCAGCCCTCGTTCAAGCAAAAGTCCCGGTGGTCAACCTTGGTCATTGCCGGAAACTTGGTTGCCATTAGCGCTCCAGCCAGTTTTTCAGTTGCTCATCTGTGGAAAGTTTGATTAGCTGCACCAAACCCCAGTAATCGGAGTGATTTGGGGCAGTGAGGAGGTGATCTTCCCAGTCCTCGGCGTATTCACGAAGCACAGCAATCATGTCTTCTAGAGCAGCGTCAACGTCTTTGCCTTCTGAGTGGAAAGGGAGCGTGGTCGAGTAAAGCCACGTGCCGTCCTTGGTTACTTCGGTCTCAATCTTGGCTGGGATGGTCTCGAAGAGGAACTGTTGAATCTTCTCAAGAGGCAAAGCGACGACGATTCCATCGCCTCTACCCAGAGTGACCGACTTGCCGTCGTCGGTTGCGTCAAAGACTTTCTTGAGGTTAGCGCGAGCGACAGCGACGCCTTGAAAGTCAATTTGAATCGACAATTCCGCCTCCTATGAGCAAGATGTACATGTTGCTCATATTGTAGAACTTAACCAAGGAAAAGAAAATCCCCTGACCAGAGTCTGGGAATAAATCTTTAGAGAATTTTAACTTCAGGGCTAGTGGCTATTGCGTTTGCAAATCCGAAGTGAGTTTGAGTCACTCTCAAAGAGATCCTGTGGCCCTTATGGCTCGAATCCAGTTTGAACGATGGAGACGTTGCGCCCTCAATTGGCAATCCATCCAGTAGCCATTGGTAGCTAATTTCCGCGCCCTTTACCCAGGCCAAGACTGTTGTTTTGAGAGTTTGCTTCACCTTAGGAGTACCCGATAATTTTGGCGAAGTTGGTTTCATCGTGCAGGTTGGGATAGTTGCTGTGGGCCGATCAGAAATTGGCCATCCTTGAACGTTAGAACTTATTTGAACAATGATTTGAGCGCCACAGTCATCAGCAGTAACTGTGTAAGTATTTTTTGTGGCCTTAGCGATAATTCCCGTGGTTCCGTTGGACCACTGATAAGTCCAAATCGTGCTTGGATCACTGTAATTTGAAGGATTGGCCTTGAGTGTCTTTCCCAGTTCAAGAGTTCCGGTAATAGACGCACCTACGTAATCGATTGATATCCAAGTACTTCCAACTACCTTATTCAGAGAAGAGAGCCCAACGGGTTTACCGATGATTCCTGTTCCATGCGAATGCGCTAATGATGCACCGAAAAAATTGGCGCGTGTTAGGTTGGCATTTGTGAAATCGGCTTCAGGTAATACTGCTCGTGTTAGATTTGCGTCAGTTAAATTCGCTCCAGTGAAGTTTGCTGAATGTCTAATGGTGTTATTATTCCAAAAATCCGTAAATTGACTTTCAGTAAGGTTTGCGCCTGTAAAGTTCACTCCAAGAAGAGTGGAATTCTTAAAGTTCGCTCGCATGAGTTTTGCATTGGTGAAATTCGCACCAGATAGGTCAACTCCCACAAAGATTGCGGCTCTGAGATCGCAACCTGTGAAGTCATAATTTGCAACCATGCCACCAGCCAACCAGGCTTCTTTACACGTCGCTGCATGTGCTGGGCTCGATGAGGGTATGAGTGCGCCTAATACTAATAAAACTGCAGAAG
>JALQVK010000070.1 GCA_023260375.1 Rhodoluna sp.
AGGTCAACCACTCCGGTGCCAGCTGGCGCCTTGAAGGTGATCTCGGTGCCGGTACCGTTCACGGTGAACTTTGGCTTGCGAAGAGTGACACCACCAATCACAACCGAGGTCACGTTCTCCAAACCGGTGCCGGTGATGACCACGGTGTTTCCGCCCGCTTCAGGCCCGTGGTTCGGGCTGACTGCGGAAAGAGTTGGTGGAGCAGGCGTGATTACTAGCTTTCCAGCCACGTACTTGTAGACGTTGGTGTAGAGGGCCGAATCAGCTGCTGCTAGGTTTCCACCAGTTGGAACGATTCGGTAGGTACCGACCGCGGTTGGAGGAGCCTGAAGCAAAGTGCTTCCCTGGTAGAAGTCGAAACCGAAACCATCCAAGTTGTCGCCGTCAAGCAAACCGGTGACAACCGCGGTAGCTCCGTAACCTTCACCAACTGCAACGGTGATGTCATCTGCCACAACCGAAAGAGTCTTCGGTGCTGGGTAGATCTTGATGGTGATTGACTCGACGGTGCTTGCATCGTCGTGCCAAGCCACCGAGGCGTTGTAGTTGGTCGAGGCTGCTTGACGTGCTTCGATGATGCAATCGCCGGCAGCTACAGCCGTAACTACTCCAGCCGAGTAAGTACACTTTGCCGGGGTCTTACTGGTAACTACAGCGTCTGGTACCTGTGCCAAAATATCTGGCGCCTGTCCGGTTCGGTTATCGGTAGTGGCAACCGTGATGTTGATCGGCTGAGGGTTACTGATGATCACCGAGCTCAAAGAGGAACTCAACTTGACCTTGGCATCGGCCTTCAGAATCTTGCCGGTGATGGCCAGGTTCGGGTTGGTCAAGGTGTAGTTACGAATCCAGCCATCAGACAAAGCCAATGGAGTTGCCAGGGTAATGGTCTTACCCACACCAGCATTGGCATCTGAGAAGGTTGCGCCGACCGAAGAAGCTGGGTTGAGCGTAACCACGTCACCGTCCACGGCACCGGTGAGAGTAAGTTCACCGAGTGTGGCTGCGTTGGTTCCGTCGTACTGCTTCTCTACCTTCACGGTGGTTGCGGTAACCGACTTCTTGTTGATGGTTAGTAGGAAGGTGTTGAAGGTTGGGATGTAGTAAACGCTGCGGTCTACTCCTCCGCTCAACATTTCGAAACTAGCAACACGGATTTCCCATGAAGTAACAGAGGTTCCGTCTCCGCCACAACCAATTTCATTGATTGCTACGTCGCGCGGTAGTCCGGTGTTCCAACCCCACGCTGGGTTTGCAACGGCACAGGCGTGGTTGCGGAACTGCCAGGTAACCCCGGTGATTGCGTTGGCCGCTGTGGTGTTGGTGTACATGATGTCGTTCGAAGAACTTCCGGTTCCATCCCCGAGCTGACCCTTGTAGGTAATGGTGTTACCGGAATTAGCGCGCAACTTCGGAGTGAAGGTGATTGCCGTTCCATTGATTACCAGGTGAACGTCGTTGGCGGCCGTGAGGATTGAATACTTGTCACGGTCGTAGGTTCCCGCTCCCACGTTTACTCGAACGTAGTAGTCACCGGCGGCAATGGGTAGGCCGTTGTGAACGTTACGAGTCCAGGCACCTAGTTGGTAATCCTCGGCGGTCTGCCATAGGTAACCATCGGCGGCTGGGGTGTAAGGCGAGTTCGGCATTGGGTTCACAAACGAGGCGCCAGCGGTATAAGTGGTTCCGGCGTTTATGGTTAGCGAACTGGTGCTACCACCCAAGGTTGTGCTCACCGATGCATCAACCGAACAACTGAAGTTGAAGGTCTGTGGAAGCAACGATGAGTCCGTTGGAGTGAAGACGACCGACTTGCTGCCCCATGGGTTAGCCAGATCTGCGGTCTGGTTGGCTAGGTTCACTCCAACCGAGTCGGCTGTCCAAGTAACTGCACCGGCTGGCAAAGCTACTCCACCGAAGGTCACGGTTCCCGAAGTTCCATAGAGTCCGGCGCCGGTGGCACTGAACTGTGCAGGAGTGCGTCCGCCGGTGGCATCCTTTAGACAAAGTCCTCGGTAAGAGGTCAACGCTGGGACGACCACGTTTGGTGCTGGGACGTTGCCAACGTAAAGAATTCCCATGTTTTGGTAAGTGCTGTCGGTGTTGGTGACTACCAATACCTGGTACCAGCTAACCGGGTTCAATCCGCGTGGAGCGCGGAAGGTTAGTGAGGTAGCAGTTACGCTCTCAGGAGTAATTGGAGTGGTTCCCATTCCGTTCACATAGACGCGGGTCTTAGTGCCATCGGTACCGTTCAACTTGGTTCCAGTGATGGTGAATAAGTCGCTGCTGTCTACCTGTGGATCGAAGGTGAAGCGTTCAGCACTTCTGCCGTTGTCAACCGACGATTCAATCTTGGTAATCGTCATCGATTCCATACCAGGGTTCACACCAAGCGCTCTTGGTGCAACAGCAATTTCTGAGCCCTGAGCAGGTACCACGGTGATGTCGTAGATACCAGCAGTCTTGGCCGGCATTACGAAAGTAATTGCGGTATCGGTGTAGGTAGTTGGGGTTACCAAAGTGGTGCCAACCTTGACCTTTCCGGAAGTTCCGAAACCGGTTCCATCCAGGCGGAACATGCCACCACCGGCAGGCGCTGAAACAGCTCGACCATAGGTGGTTTGGCTGATGATTCCGGCGCCTCGCCAGTCCGAGTCCGAGCTGAAGTTAGTTACCTTTGGCCCGGTAATTACGACGGTTCCGTTGTATGACTTCTTAGCTCCGGCTGGAGTTACCACAATTGGAACCTGGCCAGCGGTGGTGTTTGGAATAGCAATGTTCGAGATGGTGGTTCCGTTAGCGGTTGCAGTGTAAGCAACGGCCGCCTTGGTTCCAACCTTGATGGTTCCCGAATTTCCGAAACCAACGCCAACGATGGTCACCTTCGAATTGGCCACCGCGGTGGTCGAGGCAATTACCGGAGGGGTGATTGAAGTTACACCAGGAGTAGGTAGGTAGGTGAAAGCACCGGTCTTGGTAACAATTCCGGTTGGGGTTCCAACCACCACATTCTGAACACCAGCGGCGTCGCCAGAAGGCAATTCAACCTGAAGCTCGGTGCTGCTCGAAGAAATGATCGGCGCAACATAGTCGCCGATGTAAACACCGGTGCTGCCGGCCACAAAGCCGGTTCCCTTAATGGTGATGGTGTCACCGCCGGCCAAGCCAGCGCTGTTTGGGCTGACCGAAGTGACCACTGGGTTAGCTGTGGCATCTGCCAATGTGATTGAGCCAGGAAGATCTAGCGCACCACCGCCAGAAGAAGAGATGACGTTCAGGTCCACGGCTCCGGTGCGTCCAAGGTTTGCTGGAACCATTGCCAAAATCTTGGACGAAGAAACGCGCTGAACCCAAGGTGCCTTAATGCCATCAATGGTCACGGTTGGGGTTCCGGCAGAACCAAAGCTGGTGCCGTTCAGAGTAATGATTGAGCCACCGGCGTTCGAAACGGTTGCAGGGGTTACCGAAGTAAGGGTTGGCTTGGCGCCGTAGGTGTACTTACTTGGAAGTGTGACCCAACCGAAACCGCTGTTAATGGTCATCGCAACTTGACCCGCCTGAGTTCCGGCTGGAACCACATAGTCAATGCGGTCGATTCCGTCGATTTTGTAGCCATCCGACGAACCCCCGTTCCAGGTACAGTTGACGCTCTGCCAAAGAATTGAAGCTGAGTTGCCACCGATTTTCAGGTCGGCAAGCTGCTCGCGAGTGCTCACACAAAGGTTCTGACCTTGAACACGAATTACGTTTCCGCCGCCAATTGGGCCCTTAGCCGGGGTCACCAAAACGTTCTTTGGAACAAATGGAACAAAGGTCACGCGCTTTTTCAACATGATGGTTGGAGTGTTTCCATAGGCGTAGTCGTAGTGTTCCATAACAACATCGACTGGCCTAGGTGCCGACCAAACATCGGTATTCCAGTCGCCACCGAGGCGCCAGCGACCCCAACCTTCACCCATGCTCCACGAGTTCCAGGTTGAGATTCTGCTTCCAGTGACCGGGTCAATCAAGTAGACCGAGAACTGGCCATAGTTGGCAACACCGGGGCCCTTGATGTCAAAGACGTCATAGAAAGAAATCTGGTCTGGAATGGTGTTTGAGGTAACTGTCGGCTCGAAAGCGGTCAAGACATCCTTGAGGCGAGTGTTCGATTCGGCTGAAGACCAAGAATTTCCCTCGTTGTATGAGTCACAGTGGCTGTAAAACTCGATCGATGATTTGCCGTTGTATTTGTAGTTGTAATAAGAGTCATAAACGCGGAAAACGACCGTGAATGTTCCGTCGTTGTTGGCATCTACACTCGAAATGCCCATGCCCTGATACTGGCTGTTGCCGTTGGTGTCCTTGTATTCGTAGCGTGCATTGGTGTAACAGCGTTCCTCAGGATCATTCCAGAAGATGTGTTTCATCGTCGCGGTAATGTGACTGCTTCCCGCATTTGAGTAACGAGTATCGCTTAGGCTCACCAATTCTGGCTGCACCAAAACCTTTGAAGAAACATTGAAGGTATAAACAGTTTCTTTGGTGGTGTCTGCGCTAATAACTCGAACTGTAGTTATTTGGTTGGCGCTCGGGGTGAAGTTAAGGGTGGCGGTAGCCGTGCCATTGCCATCCGTGAAAGCGCCGTTTGGACCGGTGATTCGGATGAACGCGGACGGGTTAGCCGAGGTGAACGACCAGTTCACTTCCGCCCTTGAGGCATAGATGTCGTAGTAGGTGCGACTTGGCTTGAACCAGGTGTTCAGCCAGCTGCTATTACCCAGGTTCATCGACACCAGGGTGGCGTCATTGTCTGCCGCGGTAGCGCTGGCTGGGGTTGCACCGACCACCAAACCACCGAAAGTAAGGCTAATAAAAGTCAATAGGGCTAAAAACTTCTTCATGGTGTCCAAACATTCGTTATTTACTAAAGTTCAATCAAAGAATAACCCAGAATTCTAGGTCACAGGCAAGTCCGATTTCAGGCAGGGTATTCTCAAGTTGTGATCGACTTCGAAAACCCTAACTTTATCGAAAATCCTTACCCGGCCCTTGCCGAGCTTAGGAAGCAGGGAAGGCCGGTTTGGCATGAACCAACCAAGCTTTTTCTAGCGGCCACCTACCAAGATGCCAACGCAGTGCTTAGAAACCGTTCCCTAGGACGAATATTCAAACCAAAAGAACCGCATGAAACCTGGGATACCTTCAACTGGCTTCACAGCGACAGCCTGCTAGACAGTGAACCGCCAAAACACACTCGCCTCAGGAGTCTTTTAGTCAAGGCTTTCAACAAGAACAAGATTGAAAGCCTCAGACCAGACGTTGAACGGCTCACCCAAGATCTGCTCGACAAAATCGACATCAAGCTAGAACAAACCGGAACCTTCGACGTAATCGGCGACTTCGCAGAGCCACTGCCAGTAAAGGTAATCGCCGCGCTCCTCGGCTTCCCCGACGAAGACGAACACCTACTTCGCCCTTGGTCACAAGCCATCGTGAAAATGTATGAGGTAAACCCGAGCGAGCAAACCCAACTCGAAGCACAAACTGCGAGCCAGGAATTTGCCGACTATGTGAGACACCTCATGGAGGAACGCAAGCAAAACCCTGGCACCGACCTGATTAGCGATTTGGCGGCGGTTGAAGAAGATGGGCAAAAACTCAACGCGCAAGAACTCATTGCCACCTGTGTACTTCTACTCAATGCCGGCCACGAAGCGAGCGTCAACGGTTTCGGCAATGGCTTTGTCGCGCTCATGCAGCGAGACGATCAACTGCAGCTACTCAGAAACAACCCCTACGAGCTTGCAGCAACCACAGTCGACGAATTCATTCGCTTCGACGCGCCGCTTCACCTGTTCGAGCGAACCGCGACAGCAGACGTAGAAATTGGTGGAGTGACCATAAAAGAAGGACAGAAGATCGCATCGCTTCTCGGTTCGGCAAACCGCGACGAAACTGTCTTTGAAAACCCAACCGAAATGGACATCACCCGAGACCCAAATCCTCAGATTGGCTTCGGAGCCGGCATCCACTTCTGCATTGGAGCGCCGCTGGCAAGAATGGAAATGACCACGTCACTTCCAGCACTTATTGAGAAGTACCCAAACATGAAGCTCGCCGCAGACCCGATTCGCCGACCAGGGTTCGTGCTGCGCGGTTACGAGAGCGTTATCGTTTCTGCTTGATTCTGGCCACGGTCATCGAGCCAACGCCAAGCACTAGAAGCAAACTTCCAAGAAGCATAAGTAAGCCATCGTTACTTCCGGTGTTACCCAAGAAAACGTTGTTTTGGTAAGTAACGTCATCGGTTGTGAAGTGTGAAGCAACTTCCTCAGCAGGCAAGACTTGCTGATAAATCCTTATGTCGTCCATGTTGCCAACGAAGTGAACGGCACCATCGGTTCCGGCACCGATGTGAGCCTGCGGGTTCTGAGTAACCAATGCAGTTCCGGTGAATCCGGTCGAGTCCTGATGACCATCGACGTAAAGGATGTCTTCGCCAGTCGTGTTATTTCTGGTCACACAAACTTCATGCCAGGTGTTATCAGCGACCACGGCAACACCCATGACGTTGGCATCTTGATCGCTGCCATTCAGGTTTCCACCGTTACCGAACATCAACTTTCCCTGACTGTTGATACCGAAACCCCAGTCGTAGGCAAAGCCACCGGCCTCGGATTCAATAATGTTCGCGCCAAGGTAGTGCTGGTCACCGCCGGTTGAAAGAGTCTTGATCCAAGCACAAATCGAAAAGTCACCAGACACTGGGTTGTTCAAGTCGAACCAGTTCTGCCCATCGAATTGGACGCTGCGAGCATTGGCCGGGGAGTTGTTTGGCACATCCGTCGAAGGCTGAGGAGCAGGGTTTCCATTAGGCACAGCGGTGTTCCCGCCAACCGCATCCGCCGCATTGGTTCCTGCAGTGGTTTCATCAAACTTCCACTGATTACTTAGTGCGGTAGCTGCTCCCGCGCTAGTGGCAGAACCAACAATCAGCAAGGCAGCTCCTGCTATTGCAAAAACTTTTCCTAGACCAGCCATTTTGTTCGACATTGAAGCCTGTCCCTTCGGGTAGCGCAAAGTAACTCTTCCAATGATTTTATCCACGAAATATTTACACAGTAAATTTTTTCCAAATTGTTACTTGCTAATACGTCCGTTAGTGAGCCCTCGTAGTCTAGAGCGATAGGAGTATTCATGGTTGAACTAAAGCCGATGAGCGAAGAGCGATTCACCCTCTGGAGTAAACGAATCTGGCAACTCTATGGGCAGGAACTAATCGACTCCGGAATTAGCCCAGCCAAAGCTAAACAGCAATGCGACGAGGGCCGTGAAGCCAGCATGCCTAATGGCGTGCTCCAGCCCGGTAACGAAGTCTTCGAAACTTTTCACAACGACGAATCGGTAGGAATCGTCTGGCTATGGATCGATGGAACCGAGTGGTTCATCTATGACATAGACATCGATGAAGAGCATCGAGGTAAAGGTCTAGGACGCGCGACCATGCGAGCCATCGAAGCCTATGTGAAACAACAGGGCGGAACAGCCATCGGCCTATCGGTCTTCGGGTTCAACGAAATCGCTAAGAAGCTCTACGAATCAGAAGGCTATGAAACTAAGCGCATTCAAATGAAGAAGCAGCTCTAGCGTTTGATTCGATTCCTAATAGTTCCAACCACTAACGTGATTACCCCGAACGAGAAGAACCCAACGAAGCCCCAAATGTGCTCATTTGCCAGCTGAGTGCAAGCTTCCAAAGTTTGAATGCCACTTCCGGCGCAAACAGCAGGATCAATGTAGCTGATCAAAATAGCGACGCTAACCGCCAATGAAATCGTGGCAAACATGGCCAAAGTATTGTTTTTCACGAACTAATAAATCAGTTTCTGTAAAAAGTAATTCCCAAAACTGATGCCGGCTTATCCAACCTTGCCGGTGGTCTTGGTTAGAACCAATGCCGAACCAACCGAGTTGGTAGCAGTCATAAGAAGTCGAATGTATTTACCCTTATCCGACTTGGTCAGCTTGTAACGGTTTAGATGCTGCCCTGCGATGGTTGAACATTTGTTGGCCTTTACCGGAATACCCAAAGCCACTGCCTTCGCAATCACCGTGCAGCGATACCAGGTGTAGGTGAAAGCAAGTTCGCCAGAGCCTAACCAAGAGCCAGAAACAGTTGTCAAGGTATTTCCAACTTTGAAGGTTCGATTCGCGATTGTTGGGGCAAGCGTGTTTGAAGGAATCACCGCTGGAAGTTCCGACGTGGTTGCGCCATTTACGGCGACCTCGTCGAAATAGTAAACCGCAGGTGGCGTGCTAGTTGGAACCTGGAAATCAGGGAAGATCACGAGCTTCGTATAAACCTTGCTTCCCGACCAAGTGCCGGCAGTTGAAAAATCGAATCGGAATCGGTTGGCACCAAGATTCGCGTTCTGTGTCATCTGGGTGTCCATGGTGTCGCCGATAAACAACTGAACTGCCACCGGACTATTAGCCTTCTGTGAGAAGTACTTGAAAGTAAGCACCGAGTTTTGAGCGTTGGTAATTCGCAGCGAACCGTCGGTGTCCACAAGCGCGTTGTACCCGGTCCACTGAGCACCCGACTTGGTTAGCGCCAAAACCTTATTGTCAGCTGAACCCAACCCGACAGTGTCCGTGACAATATCCGCAGATCCTCCACCAAAAATCCCAACCGGATGGTTCGGTCCAGCCTCTGCAGCCCCGAGAGCCCCGAGAGTGTCTCCGGTTTCGTAATTCAAAACCGTTGAAGTAGCAACAGCGTTATTGACCACAACACCGCCGCCGCCACGCCCGCCAGCGTCATGGCGTTCTTTTTCGTCTTCACCGCCGACGCCTTGGCTCCCGAGGTCCTCTTGTCGCGGCTCTCGTCGCCCGAGGGAGCAGCGCCGGCCTCGGCCGCAGCCCCGGGGTCTTCAAAGACCTC
>JALQVK010000021.1 GCA_023260375.1 Rhodoluna sp.
ACCCATGGTTCCGGCACCCCCCGAGTTGAGCCAAGCATTCGGACGTTCGTACTTGATGAACTGGGCAGACCACATCTGGTGCTGACCAACGCCGGCGGCGTAAATGGCTTCAGGGCCAGAAAGTTCACCGATGCGCTTAATGACCGCCTGAGGAGACAACTTGCCGTCTTCAGGTTCGTCGTGACCAAGCGGGTAGTGCTCAACCAAGTGACTCATGGTCTTCCACCAGTCAGTGAGGTCGTGCTTCTTGGTGCCGTAAATTTTCCTGAGTTCAGCGGTGAGTTCAGGAATTACTTCCTTTAGGTCACCAACGATTGGAACGTCTGCGTGACGGATCTTTCCGATTTCGGCTGGGTCGATGTCAACGTGAACTACCTTGGCCTCTGGAGCAAAGCTCTTTGAGTCGCCGGTAACGCGGTCGTCGAAGCGAGCGCCCAGCGTAATTAGTAGGTCAGAGCGCTGCAAACCGATAACGGCTGGAACGGTTCCGTGCATACCTGGCATACCCAAGTGCTGCTTGTGAGAGTCTGGGAATGCGCCACGAGCCATCAATGTGGTGACCACAGGAGCACCAACAAGTTCGGCTAGCTCGAGAAGTTCCTTGGCGGCACCCGAGCGAACGATTCCACCACCAACGTAAAAGATAGGCTTCGAAGAAGCGGCAATCATTTCTGCTGCTGCCTGAACCTGCTTGCCGTGAGGCTTGGTTACCGGCTTGTAGCCAGGAAGATCAACCTTTGGTGGCCAGACGAATTCAATCTTCTGGTTCTGAGCGTCCTTGGTGATGTCTACCAAAACCGGACCGGGACGACCGGTGGTTGCAATGATGTTTGCCGCAGCAATGGTGGCAGCGATGTCATTTGCATTGGTAACCAAGAACGAGTGCTTGGTGATTGGCATGGTGATACCGACGATATCGGCTTCCTGGAACGCATCGGTACCAATTAGGTGGGAACCAACCTGACCGGTGATTGCCAGCAGCGGAACCGAGTCCATGTGAGCGTCGGCGATCGCGGTGACTAGGTTGGTGGCCCCAGGACCCGAGGTCGCGATGCAAACACCGAGACGGCCGCTAGCCGATGCATAACCTTCGGCGGCGTGACCGGCACCCTGCTCGTGACGAACCAAGATGTGGCGAATCTTTTTGGAATCCATCAGCGGGTCGTAGGTTGGCAAAATTGCGCCACCAGGCAAACCGAAGACGGTATCGACGCCGATAAGCTCGAGTGATCGAATGATCGCCTGCGCTCCGGTTAGAACCTCTTTAGACATTTCTTTACCTCGTTAGTGAAACCGTTGGAATTACGAATTATCCGGTTACTGCGCCGTTGGCTGCGGAGCCAACAAGCTTCGAATACTTCGCGAGAACACCGCGCGTATAGCGTGGTGGAAGCGGAGCCCAGTCTTTCTTACGGGCATCCAACTCTTCTGGCTCAACGAGTAGTTCGAGCGAACGAGCTGCGATATTGACTCGAATCAAGTCGCCATCGCGCACCAAAGAAATTGGTCCACCTTCGGTGGCTTCTGGTGCAATGTGTCCGATGCAAAGGCCGGTTGTGCCGCCTGAGAATCGTCCGTCTGTTAATAGTAGAACATCTTTACCTAAACCGGCACCCTTAATTGCTGCGGTGATGGCAAGCATCTCGCGCATACCTGGGCCGCCCTTCGGGCCTTCGTAGCGAATAACCACCACGTCGCCCTTCGAGATCTTGCCTTCGGTTAGAGCGTCCATGGCAGCACGTTCACGTTCAAATACGCGAGCTGGACCGGTGAAGTCGTCTAGGTCGAAACCGGCAGTCTTTACAACCGCGCCCTGAGGAGCCAGCGAACCGTGCAAAATTGCTAAGCCACCGGTCTTGTGGATTGGGTTTGAAAGTGCACGGATAATCTTGCCATCAGGGTCTGGTGGGTTGATCGATGCAAGGTTTTCGGCAACAGTCTTACCGGTAACCGTTAGTGCGTCGCCGTGAATTAGGCCAGCATCAAGCAAAGCCTTCATAACCACTGGAACGCCGCCAACGCGGTCTACATCGGCCATTACATACTGACCGAATGGCTTTAGGTCGCCAAGGTGTGGGACCTTGTCGGCGATGCGGTTGAAGTCGTCCAAAGTTAGGTCAACATCGGCTTCGTTAGCAATTGCTAGCAAGTGAAGAACGGCGTTGGTTGAACCACCGAAAGCCATGGTCACAGCAATGGCGTTTTCGAACGCCTTCTTGGTAAGAATGTCGCGAGCGGTAATGCCAAGCTTCAAAAGATTGACAACAGCCTCACCGGAGCGGTGTGCCCAGTTGTCGCGGCGGCGGTCGGCGCTCGGTGGCGAAGCCGAACCAGGCAAGCTCATACCCAGAGCTTCGGCGGCCGATGCCATGGTGTTAGCGGTGTACATACCACCACAGGCACCTTCACCAGGACAGATTGCCTTCTCGATACGAGTTAGGTCTTCCTGCGACATGTTGCCAGCCTTGCAAGCACCAACCGCTTCGAAGGCGTCGATGATGGTTACCTGCTTTTCGGTTCCGTCTTCAAGACGAACCCATCCTGGAGCAATGGTTCCGGCGTAAAGGAACACCGAAGAAAGGTTTAGGTGAGCAGCTGCCATCAACATGCCAGGAAGCGACTTGTCGCAACCGGCCAAAAGCACCGAACCGTCAAGGCGCTCGGCCTGCATAACAGTCTCAACCGAGTCGGCGATAACTTCGCGGGAAACTAGCGAGAAGTGCATACCTTCGTGACCCATTGAGATTCCGTCTGAAACGGAAATTGTTCCAAACTCCAGTGGGTAACCGCCGGCTGCGTGAACACCGGTCTTTGCGGCATCCGCCAAACGGTCGAGCGAAAGGTTGCAAGGAGTCACCTCATTCCAAGAACTGGCGACACCGATCTGTGGCTTCACCCAGTCTTCGTCGCCCATACCTACGGCGCGAAGCATTCCACGGGAAGCGGTCTTTTCGATGCCATCGGTTACGTCGCGGCTTCTTGGTTTGATATCTGGAGACATAAGAACAAGTTTAGTATTTGATTCATGAGTATGAGCAGGCACTATCACGATGGGGAGCTCGTAGAAAAGAACTTCCCGATCGACAAAATCGATGAGCATTTTGGTTCTAAAGATGCCGTTTGGTACGACCTAGTTCGACCAACTCAAGAAGACTTCAAGATTTTGGCTGAAGAACTGGGTCTTCACGAGCTAGCGATTGAAGATTCCATCAAGGGTGGCCAGCGCGCCAAACTGGATCACTACGACTCACACCTCTTCATAAACCTTTACCAAGCACGCTTCCCTAACGACACCCCTGAGGTTGATCTTGCGGAACTGGCCATCTTCGTAACCAAAAATGCGATTATCACGGTTCGTCAAAATGACGAATTTTCGATGGATGAAGTAATTAAGCGCTGGGACGAATCGGCTGAACTAGCCCACTATGGAGTTGCCTTTTTGCTTTGGGGAATTTTCGATGTGGTGATTGACGACTACTTCAAGGTCATTGAACGCCTAGACGACGAGCTTGAAGATCTGGAAGATCAACTGTTTCAGACCAACCCGAAAGACACCTCGATACAACGTCGCAGTTATCAGCTCCGAAAGTCGTTGGTCTTGCTTCGACGAGCCGCGGTGCCAATGCGTGAAGTAATCAACCCACTTCTGAAGCACAACGGTGACATTTTGCACAACGAGATGCTCCCCTACTACCAGGACCTTTACGACCACATCATGCGAGTCGCCGACTGGACCGACAGCCTTCGCGACTTGGTGACCACGTTGCTTGAAACCAACCTGACTCTGCAGGGTAACCGTATGAACATGATCATGAAACAGGTGACGAGTTGGGCCGCCATAATCGCGGTTCCAACAGCAATAACCGGTTACTACGGTCAAAACGTTCCGTATTGGGGTTTTGGTCAGGCTGCCGGTGTTTGGACCTCAAACATTCTCATCGTGGCCATTTCTGGTGCCCTGTTCTGGGCATTCAAAAAGCGCGACTGGTTGTAGCCTGAACTTATGGCGCAAAACCCTCCTGGAACCTTTACCGGTTTAGACCTTTACACCTTTGCCGCCGAAAAGTCTGCACTCGCTGTAATCGACGCATATTCAACGTCATTTGGCATGGCCGTTTCCCTGCTCGACAAAAAGTATCGCCAGCATGTGGCAAATATCTACGCATTGGTTCGCGTTGCCGACGAAGTCGTCGATGGATCAGCCGCGGAGGCCAAAAAGGCTGGCGGCACGGTTGACCCAAGCGTGGCTATTGACCAACTGGAAAAAGATGTTTATCGGGCTCTAAAGGAACAGTATTCAACCAACCTGGTAGTTCACGCCTTCGTGAAAACTGCGAATGCCGCCGGAATTGGTCGCGAGCTGATCAAACCGTTTTTCGATTCAATGCGCATGGATCTTTGGAAGACCAAACACGACCAGAAGTCATTTGAGAAATACATTTACGGTTCGGCTGAGGTAGTCGGCCTTATGTGCCTAAAGGTGTTTTTGGTCGGCGAAAACTATTCCAATGCCGATGTCCACACAATGACTTCGGGGGCTCAGGCACTTGGTGCCGCATTCCAAAAAGTGAACTTCCTCCGAGACCTGGCTGCTGATAATGCGGGACTCGGTCGTTCATATTTCCCCGGCTTGGATCCGAGGAAACTTACCGATGCAAAACGCGACGAACTTGTTGCCGACATTCGAAATGACCTGAAGGTTGCTTCGAAATCAATCAGAGTTCTGCCGAAAGGTGCTCAGCGAGCCGTTGGCGCCGCGCAGATTCTGTTCCAAGTTTTGAACGACATGATTGCAGTAACTCCTGCCGAAAAACTTATGCAAACCCGCATTAGCGTTCCCGACTGGTACAAGGTCGTAATGATTATTCGAGTGATTTTTGGATGGTTCCCCAAATGAAAAAAGCAGTAGTAATCGGTGGCGGCATTGCCGGCCTATCAACAGCAGCGCTTCTTGCGAAAAGTGGAATGGACGTCACTGTCCTCGAAGCCCGCGAGCGCGTTGGTGGCCGCGCCTATACCTATGAAAAGGACGGGTTCATTTTTGAAACCGGCCCAAGCTGGTATCTAATGCCCGACGCATTCGACCAGTTCTTCAAATTGATGGGCACAACCGCCAATGCCGAACTCGATTTGGTCAGGCTCGATCCCGCATATCAAACTCGAAACGAAGGCGATGAGCAGGTCTTGGTAATTCGCGAGAAACTCGCTGAGAACATCAAGCTTTTTGAAAGCATCGAACCTGGTGCTGGTAAGGCATTACAGGCCTATGTTGATTCTGCCGAGGATGCTTACAACATTTCGATTGATCACTTCCTTTACACAAACTTCGAAAACATCAATTCTTTTACCCATCCAGAGGTTCTGAAACGAGCCGGCAATTTCATCAAGCATCTACTCGGCTCACTTGACGGCTTTGCTGGTAAGCATGTGAAAGATGACCGCCTACGCAAGATTTTGAACTTCCCAGCCGTCTTCCTAGGCGCCAGCCCATACGACACCCCGAGCATGTACCACCTAATGACTCACGTGGACATGAATGTTGGAGTCTTCTACCCTCAGGGTGGTTTTTACACAATCATTCAGGCAATCGAGCGCATCGCCAAAAAACAGGGTGTCAAGGTTCACTGCAACTCCCGCGTCTCCAAAATTGTTACCGAGAACAAGCGCGTAACCGGAGTCATGGTTGGCGACATCTTCTTCGAAGCAGATGTCGTGGTTGGAAACGCAGACCTGCACCACGTTGAGACTCAACTGCTAAACCCTGAAGAGCAAACCCTTCCGCAGAAGTGGTGGGACAAACGAATTCCCGGGCCTTCAGCCATGCTCTTGTTCTTAGGTGTCAAAGGCGAACTACCTCAGCTCGACCACCACACCCTGCTTTATACAAAAGACTGGAGCGAGAATTTTGCAGAAGTCTTCCACAAAGCCGATGGCAAGCGAAAGGTACCTAACCCTGCAAGCCTTTACATTTGCAACCCGAGCAAAACCGATTCAGGGGTTGCTCCGAAAGGTCACGAGAACCTCTTTGTTCTAGTGCCGATTGCAGCCGATCCGAGCATCGGTGGTCGTGGAGACGAGAAGTTCGAAAAGGCCGCCGATGTAATCATCGACCAAATTGCGAAATGGTGTGACATTCCAGACCTCCGCGAGCGCATTGTGGTTCGTCACAGCATGGGTCCGCGCGATTTCGTCAATGAACTGAACGCGTGGCAGGGTACTGCTCTTGGCATGGCTCACACCTTGAAGCAGAGCGCCTTCTTTAGACCTGCCAACATGAGCAAAAAGGTGAAAGGCCTTTACTATGCCGGCCACCACAGCGTCCCGGGTATCGGCTTACCTATGTGCCTGATTGGTGCCGAGCTGGTTTATAAGCGACTGGTCGGAGATAAGAGCGCGGGTCCTATCGCTAATGAATTACAGAAACTCTCCGACGACGCGTGGGTCGGACTGAAGTGAATTTCGTCTATCTAGCCACCCTGCTGATATCTCTGGCAGGGTTGGCAATGCTAGACGCAAAATTCAAATTAGCCTTCGCTAAGAATCCCAAAGCAGCAGCTGTGGCCATTGCTATCCCGTACCTAATTTTTATAATTTGGGACGCTGCCGGAATAGCTCACGGAATTTTCTTCAAAGGTCAGAGCAGTCTCCTATCCGGCATCATGATTGCCAAAGACTTTCCGCTTGAAGAACTCTTCTTTCTTGCGCTGCTCTGCTACACGACTCTGATTGTTTCCAACTGGTTGGGAAACCGCAAGCCATGACCTACGGCGAACTAAACCTAATCTTCCTGCTTGCTGCCGGTCTCTTGACCTGGATTATCAAAAGTCGATTCAATTGCTTCACCACTCCGGCTGTCTTGCTTCCGCTGCTACTTATGACCGCCCTATTTGATAATTTCATTGTGGCAACCGGCATTGTTGCTTACGACGAGAGCAAATTGCTTGGAATCAAAATTATCACCGTGCCCATTGAAGACTTCGCGTACACCTTGGTGGCCGTACTCTTAGTACCAGCGATCTGGAAGGCGATGAACAAGAAATGACTCTTGCTAAAAAGTTGAATTACATCTTCTGGTCTTCTCGCCCAATATCTTGGATAAACACCGCCTACCCTTTTGCCGCCGCCTACTTCATGGTCACCAAGAAAATCGACCTGACCTTCATCATCGGCACCCTTTTCTTCTTGATTCCCTACAACCTGCTTATGTATGGAATCAACGACGTCTTCGATTACGAAAGCGACCTTAGAAACCCTCGCAAGGGTGGAATAGAAGGTGCTCTGCTTCCAAAGGAAATCCATCGAACCATCATCTGGTCCGCAATTCTCAGCTGCGTACCTTTCGTGCTTTACCTAGTTGCGGTCGGAAACCTAAACTCCAGCCTTTGGCTCGCCCTATTCGTATTTACGGTCATCGCTTACTCGGCCAAAAACTTACGCTTCAAAGAAAAACCTGTGCTCGACTCAATCACCTCGGCAAGCCACTTTGTTGGCCCCATGATTTTCGGTTTAGCTCTTACTCACCAAAATCTTGCGGACCCAAAAATCACCGCAATCATTACCGCGTTCACTCTGTGGGGCATGGCCTCCCACGCATTCGGAGCCGTGCAAGATGTCAAAGCCGATCGCGAGGGAAACATTTCCAGCATCGCCACCTACTTCGGCGCCAGAAACACTACCCGAGTTGCACTGGTCATGTACCTTGCCGCCGGCTTCTACCTACTCACCCTTGGCTGGTGGATAAATATTGTGGCACTCGCAGCGGTTCCATATCTGGCAATTTTGATACCCCACCGGAACATAACCGACGAAACCTGCGAAACCGCCAACAAGGGTTGGAAGCAATTCATTTGGCTCAACTTCTTCGCCGGCTTCCTGGTAACTATGGTTTTGATTCTTACCGCTCTGTCCAGGTAATTAGAAAACGTCGATCAAACCTAGACGAACAGCGCGAACAAGATAACGGGTTCTTCGGACGTCGATGCCTAAACACTGTGTGACCGTTTGGACAGGTGCCAATTAGCTTGGCCGTGGCATTACCGATCTCTTCGCCCGAAATACGTTTGTGGTTGTAACCCAACTGAGTTGCAATCTTTTTCCACTTGGGTCCATGTCCGGCATTTGGTCCGGCCAATGCGTGAGCAATCTCGTGACGCATCACTTGATCTATTTCCTCTAGCGAATGAAGTTCCACAAAGTAACGGGAAAGCGAAATGCGTTTCTCTGCGTATTTGCAAACCCCGAGACGCTTTTTCGCCGAATCCCAGCCAAAAGTCCAAACCTGCAGATCGAGCTGGTCCCTCATCATCGACTCAGCGTGATTGCGAACTAGGTCATAGCGATCGCAACTAAATCGCCTGGCACGCTTGCTACCTTTTCCAAAATCGCGACCGGGTAAAAACCCGATTTCCGGGTAAAGCTTCAATGCCACCTCGTCGTCAAGCTCAGCAATTGCCTTAACCGTCCAAACCTTGCGGTCAAAGAGCGCCAACTTCGTAGCGAAACTAACCGCCGATTGATACTCGGCTAAAGATCCAGAATTGCTCCCCAGCTCCCAAAAGAGTTCGCAGGAAGACTTCTCTTCATCGAAGTTTCCAAGCTCAACCGAACCTAAAAATTCGTCGCGGGTGGACGAATAAAAGTCCCAAGAATTGAGACCCGTGGCAATCGGTTTGATTTCAGTCATACGCCTCTAAGTTACTGCCCGAACCAGACTTTATTGCCTTTTTGTAAAACCTTCGACGAATCGCGAGTTTTGCCAAATTAACAGCGAATTAACAGGTAACTTTTCCTTATGACTACAACAAACAAAAACCCTGCTTCGGCAGGTGCAATCGAAACCAACGACGTTGCCCCGATTCCTTCGGGTGAACGTCACGGCAAACCGTGGCACCTTTTCACTGTTTGGTCGTCCCCGAACCTCGAGTTCGCAACCGTATTCGTCGGCGCTCTAGCCATCGGCTTCGGCCTCAATGTTTGGCAGGGAATCCTAGCCATCGTTGTAGGTAACGGTCTAGCCGGTATCACCCACGGAATCCTTTCCACCTGGGGGCCAGAAGCTGGTCTACCTCAGATGGTTCTAGGCCGCAACGCTTTCGGTAAGTGGGGAAACCTGATTCCTTCAGGTCTATCAACACTTGTCGCAGGTATTGGTTGGTTCGCAGTTAACACTGTTTCAGGTACCTTCGCCCTAGAAGCACTAGTTCCAGGCTTGAACATTTTTGCTGCGCTTGCAGTGATCATTCTTGCCCAGGTTGGTGTCGCATTCGTCGGTCACAACTTGATTCAGAAGTGGGAACGTTACGCTTCTTACTTCCTAGCAGTCGTTTGGCTAGTAGTGGTTTACTTGGTCTTCACCCTTCCAGGTGCATTCTCAGTTGCTTCTGCTGCATCTGCAGACTTCCCTTGGGCTGGATTCACCCTGACCGCTGGTGCAGCTTACGGTTACACCGCTGGTTGGACCGCATTCGCTTCTGACTACACCCGCTACCTACCTGCTAACACCGACAAGCGTGCGCTTGGCTGGGCTGCTGGTCTAGGTAACTTCGTTAGCACTTCGCTAATCATGATCGTTGGTGCAGCAGCATTCAATGTTCTAGCAAAGGGCAACTTCTGGGGTATCGAAAACCCAACCGCAACCTTCACCGGAATTTTCCCACCAGCTTTTGCAGCAATCGTCTTGCTAGCAATCGTCATTGGTTCGGTATCGGCTAA
Source organism: Rhodoluna sp. (assembly GCA_023260375.1). GTDB lineage: Bacteria > Actinomycetota > Actinomycetes > Actinomycetales > Microbacteriaceae > Rhodoluna. Next base: position 9,712 of record JALQVK010000021.1, read on the forward strand.
CATCCTGAACGTTTACTCGGGTGCAATGTCGTTCCTAGCCATGGGCTTCAAGCTTGGTTTCAAGTCTCGTCGCGCAATCATGGTTGCTTTGGCTGGTCTTGTTGGTGGACTCATCTCGTATCTAGGTGTTGTGAACGGTGACGTAGCTCACCAGCTCGACAGCTTCCTACTAGTTGTGTCTTACTGGGTATCGCCTTGGATCGCAGTTGTTCTAACTGAGCGCATCCTGTCTAAGGGTAAGGATGCTGGTGCACGTGCACTGGCTCCAAAGAACTCATGGGCTGGCGCAACTGCATTCGTTATCGCGACCACGTTCTCAATCTGGGGCTTCTGCAGCCAGGTTATGTACACCGGTCCGCTAGGTATCGCACTGCACCACGTCACTCTAGACAACGGTGCGATCGTTGACGTTCCAGACCTAACCGCTTTGGTTGGTTTCGTTTTAGCTGCTGGTCTTTACGCAGCATTCCGCAACGTAGACAAGAACGCCAAGTAACAAAACGGATGTAACTATTGTTGCGATGTAAATATAATACATTGATTTAAAATTCAATACTTCGAGCAATGATAAAATTGCATAAAGTACTATATTTACTAACAAAACGCGATGCCACGAACAAAAATGTAGGTCT
>JALQVK010000115.1 GCA_023260375.1 Rhodoluna sp.
AATCGCAATTTCTCAGGACCGCGTAAAGCGCGGCGAAGACCCACTATTCAACTCACACATGTGGGATGGCTCTGCTGTTCCTATGGCCGAGAACCTACAGATCGCTCAGGAGATGCTCAAGCTCACCAGCGGCATCGGTGCAGTACTTGAGATCGAGGTTGGCGTTGTTGGTGGAGAAGAAGACGGTGTTGAGGGCGGCATGGGTGAACACCTTTACACCACCCCTGAAGACGGTCTACTAACCGCAGAAGCTCTAGGTCTTGGCGAGAACGGCCGCTACATGGTTGCTCTAACCTTTGGTAACGTTCACGGTGTCTACAAGCCAGGTAACGTAAAGCTTCGCCCAGAACTTCTTGGCGAAATCCAGAAGGTTGTTGGAGCCAAGTATGGCAAGGAGCTACCTTTCGACCTCGTCTTCCACGGCGGCTCAGGCTCAACCCCTGAAGAGATCGCTGAAGCAGTTAGCCACGGTGTGATCAAGATGAACATCGACACAGACCTTCAGTACGCTTTCACCCGCCCAATCGCAGCACACATGTTCCAGAACTACGACGGCGTGCTAAAGATCGACGGCGAAGTTGGAAATAAGAAGCACTACGACCCACGCGCATGGGGCAAGCTAGCTGAAGCTGGTATGTCAACCCGCGTTGTCGAGGCAGCCACCGAACTTGGTGCTGCAGGAAAGTCGATGTCGCTCTAAGACTCAAAACAAAAGAAAAAGCCCACTCAAACGAGTGGGCTTTTTCTTTTAGCGCGTGGCTTAGATGCCGAACTTAATTGGAAGAAGCGAACCAATAAGCGTCAACGTGAAATAACAAAGAGCTAGGAAGAAAACAAAAAGCACAAGTAAAGCGCCAAATACAAGATTTGGCTCGTCTTGCAAGTGTTTAGGGATTTCGATTCCCAGTTTTTCGTTCCTGCGCTTCGTGTCTCGATTAATACCTCTAGCTGAGATGAAAGTCAGGTAAATTGCGGCCGGAACAGAGATGAGGCAAGCAAGCGGGTGCTGGATAAAAATCTTTACGAGGTCTTCCCACATATTGCCCCCTCTAAGACTTAGCGCTTGGCTTTGTTCGAGGTGTCCTCGCCGGCAGACTTTAGGTCTTTGCGAAGTTCCTTTGGAAGGGAGAACTGGACGTCTTCTTCGGCGGTCTGAATGGTTTCAACATCTCCGAAGCCACGGCGAGCAAGATTTTCGACTACTTCTTGAACTAGTTCTTCTGGAACGGATGCGCCAGATGAAACACCAACGGTTTCTACCCCTTCGAACCATTCGTCTTGGATTTCTGATGCAAAGTCAACACGGTAGGCGGCCTTGGCTCCGGCCAACAGCGCTACTTCAACTAGGCGAACGGTGTTCGAGGAGTTTGCTGAACCAACTACAACAACTAGGTCGCTGACTGCGCCAACCTTTTTGATGGCTACCTGACGGTTTTGAGTTGCGTAGCAAATGTCGTCGCTTGGCGGATTTTGAAGGGTTGGGAACTTGGTGCGGAGCTTGTTTACGGTCTCCATTGCTTCGTCAACACTCAAGGTGGTTTGAGAAAGCCAGATTAGTTTCTCTGGATTCTTGATTACCACGTTGTTGATGCTGTCGTCCTGGTCAACAATCTGAACAATGTCTGGAGCTTCTCCGGCGGTTCCTTCAACCTCTTCGTGACCTTCGTGGCCAACCAGCAGGATGTCGTATTGCTCTTTGGCGAAACGCTGAACTTCGCGGTGAACCTTGGTTACCAGCGGGCAGGTGGCGTCGATGGTTTGAAGACCGCGCTCTTCAGCTGCCTTCACCACAGCCGGTGAAACACCGTGGGCACTGAATACTAGGATGCTTCCTTCTGGCACTTCGTCCACTTCGTCGACGAAGATTGCTCCGCGCTTTTCAAGGGTTGAAACCACGTGGATGTTGTGAACGATCTGCTTGCGTACATAGATTGGGGCGCCGTAGTGGTCTAGTGCTTTTTCAACTGCGATGACCGCGCGGTCAACACCAGCGCAATAGCCTCGCGGAGAGGCCAATAGGACCTTCTTCTGTCCTACCGGTTCGGTATCCTTGATTTCAACCACCCGCTAATTCTATCGGGGCAACTTCGAGGGTATTCATGAGCGAATCAGGACAGCTGACAAACAGCGAAGTCAACCCGCTCTCCGTTGGAATTGTGAACCAGCGAGTAAAAGCCAAACTTTCAGATTGGCCGCTCATATGGGTTGAGGGCGAACTGATCAAAGTCAAAGAATATCCGTTCGCAACTTATGCGACTCTCAAGGACCCAAACGCTGACGCAGCTATAAACCTTGTCATTTACACCCGAAATTACCCGAAGGTCGATGAGCGTTTCAAAGACGCTGACCGCGTTGTCATTCAAGGACAATTCGACCTCAAACAAAACAGCGGACAACTTCAGTTTGATGTTTCGACCATCAAAAAAGTTGGTCTCGGTGACCTTTACGCGCAGATCGAAGAACTTCGTCAAAAGCTTCGCGCTGAAGGACTAATCGATGAAAGCAAGCGTCAGCCACTTCCATTCCTGCCAAACCGAATCGGTTTGATTACGGGTAAAGATTCGGATGCTGAAAAAGACGTAAAGCAGAATGTCTTGCTACGCTGGCCAGAAGCGAAGTTTGAAACCGAGCACGTAATTGTTCAAGGACCGAGCAGCCCACAACAAGTAATCAACGCACTTGCCAGACTCGATGCCAACCCAGAAGTTGATGTGATCATCATTGCCCGTGGTGGTGGAGCATTCCTGGAGTTGGTTGGCTTCAGCAACGAAGCGCTCGTTCGCGCCGTTGCGGCTGCCAAAACCCCGATCATCTCGGCAATTGGTCACGAAGCAGACAGGCCAGTTCTGGACGATGTTGCCGACCTACGAGCATCTACCCCAACCGACGCCGCCAAGCGCGTTGTGCCAGATGTTGCCGAAGAAAAGCATCGAATCAATGATGCTCGTGCTCGAATGACCAATCGTGTTCTAGGTCTTATCGAAAACGAGTCTCTTCATCTGCAGCAAAAAATGTCAAGACCGGTAATGGCTAACCCATTTGCATTTATCGACCAAAAGCAGACCGACTTGTCGCAAGTTTTCAACGACATCTTTGGTTCGGTAAAGGTTTTTCTTGACCAGGAACTTTCTTCACTGAACGGCAGTGCCGGAGTGCTCAAGTCGCTGTCGCCCCAGGGAACCCTAGATCGCGGCTATGCGGTCGTTCGCGATGCCAACGGGCACGTCATTCAAGACGCCAAAGAAGTCAAAGCTGGTTCAAAACTCAAAGTCCGCATCGCCAAGGGCGAAATCGAAGCAACTGCAAACTGAATTAAACTGGAGGAATCATGGCTGCAAAAAACTTAGACGACATCGCGAAGCTTTCATACGAGCAGGCTCGTGAAGACTTGGGCAGCGTTCTAGCCAGCCTAGAAACTGGAACTGCGACTCTTGAAGAGAGCATGGAACTTTGGGAGCGCGGCGAAGCGCTAGCCAAGCACTGCCAGGCACTACTGGCCGGAGCTAAAGCCAAAATCGATGAGGCTTTGAAAGACAAATAGTTGAGCGACCAGAAGGCAAAAGAGCACAGAGCCAAGCAGACGGTAAATAACCTGCTGCTTTCACTGCTGGCAACCGCTGGTTTGGTGTTGGTTCTGGTTTTGGTGGTTCCTCGCGACGACAGCTCTCGCATCGTTCATGTTGATTACCAAGCGGTTGCGTCGCAGGCTTCAACGGCTAGCAAGCATGAAATTCTGGCCCCTTCACTTCCGAAGGACTGGTGGAGCAATAAGGCAACCTGGTTGGCAACCCCGGTCGACGCAGTTCCTCGCTTTGAGGTTGGTTTTGTTGGACCTAAAAACCAATACATCGGCATGACTCACGCTTTCGGCGTTAACCCAACCTGGATAGCTCTAACGCTCAAAGATGTGGTCTTAGAGAAGACTTACCGCAATGTGGGTTCGGCAGTTGAATGGAGTATTTACAAATCTCCAGAAGTTCACTCGCCGCCAAAAACTCGCGATGTGATTTGGGTGGCAACCATCGGGGCCGACGCCTTGCTCCTTTATGGAGATGGCAGCGAAGCGGAGTTCAAAGAATTTGCCAGCGCAATCGAAACGAAGATAGGTGGAAAGTAATGGCATACCAACGACCGCAAACCCCGAAAGAAGCTTGGTCTGCTCTTCTCGAAGGAAACAAACACTTTATTTCTGGCGAACCTGCTCACCCTCGCCAAGACGTTGACCGTCGTGAATCGGTTGCCGAAATCCAGAGGCCCTTCGCAGCACTATTCGGTTGTTCAGACTCTCGCCTATCGGCAGAGATCATCTTCGACGTAGGTCTTGGTGATCTCTTCGTGGTCCGCAACGCCGGTCAAGTTATTGCCGAAACTATTCTTGGTTCGCTCGAATACGCAGTCGAAGTTTTGAAGGTTCCGCTAATCCTCGTCCT
>JALQVK010000125.1 GCA_023260375.1 Rhodoluna sp.
AACCCGGCTGGCGTCGGTGCAGTTGCCTTGGTTCCGGCTCGTACCTTGCAAGAAGTTGCCAAGACTTTCGGAAACCAGGGCGAGATTTCGGTTTCGATCACCAAGTCTGATGACCGCGAAATGATTGCCTTCAAGGCAAACAACCGCTCGGTGACCTCGCTGTTGCTAAAGGGTAACTTCCCACCGGTAAAGAGCCTTTTCCCAGACAACATCGAAAACTACGCAGTAATCGCAACACAGGATCTAATCGACTCGACTCGTCGTGTAGGTCTGGTCCTAGAGAACGATGTAGCGATGAAGTGTGATTTCCAGAATGGAAAACTAATCCTTGAAGCTTCTGAAAACGAAGTGGCACAGGCTTCTGAAGCCGTTGCCATCGAAATGAACGGCCTACCAAAGGTGATCAAGCTACGTCCGAGGTATGTAATTGACGGCCTGGCCGGCGTGCACACCGAATTCACAAAGATTTCATTCATGAACAAGGGCAATCCAAACAAGCCAAGCCCGGTTCTGATCTCAAGCCACGGTGCTAAGGATGACAAAAACGCGGATGACTACCGCTATGTTCTCCAGCCGCACCTTCTATCGAAGTAAACACCAGAAGGGTACAAAATGAAGATTGGTCTAATTGGACTGGGCAAAATGGGCGGCAACATGCGCCAGCGTCTACGCAACAAGGGAATTGAAGTTGTAGGTTATGCCCGCAGCGCCGAGAGTAACCCAGATGTTGACTCGATCAAGGCTCTAGTCGAGGCACTGCCAACACCACGCATTGTTTGGGTAATGGTTCCTCACGGCAAGCCAACCGACGCAGTTATCGACGAGCTAGAGCAGTACCTAGACGCAGGAGACCTAATCATCGAGGGTGGAAACTCACGATTCTCAGACGACGCTCGTCACGCAGCCCAGATCGCCGACAAGGGTATTGGTTACCTAGACTGTGGCGTTTCCGGTGGTGTTTGGGGTCTAGAGAACGGTTATGGCCTAATGGTCGGTGGCGATGCAGCTCTTGTCGAAAAGGCAATGCCAATCTTCGACGCACTGCGCCCAGAAGGTAACCGAGAAGAAGGATTCGTTCACGTTGGGGACGTTGGTGCCGGTCACTACGCAAAGATGGTTCACAACGGTATCGAGTACGGCATGATGCAGGCATTCGCGGAAGGCTACGAACTTCTCGAAAAGAAGGACATCATCAAGGATGTTCACGGAACCTTCGCTGCCTGGCAGCGTGGAACCGTGGTTCGCTCATGGCTACTGGACCTTCTAGTTATTGCTCTAGAAGAAGATCCACATCTATCGAACATCCGCGGCTATGTTGAAGACTCTGGTGAAGGTCGTTGGACCGTTGAAGAAGGTATTGCTAACTCAGTTCCAATGCCGGTTATCACCGCCTCGCTATTCACCCGCTTTGCTTCGCGCCAGGATGACTCGCCTGCCATGAAGGCAGTTGCTGCACTACGCAACCAGTTCGGTGGCCACGCAGTCAAAAAGGCTGAATAACTAATACCAATTTCGAAGGGGTGAGGGATGTTTGTAAAACACCTCACCCTTTCGCATTTCCGAAATCACAAAAACACGGAAATTGAGTTTGAACCTGGCGTAAACCTGCTGGTTGGTCCAAATGGCCAAGGTAAAACTAACGTCGTAGAAGCTATCGAGTATGTGAGTACTCTCAGCTCACACCGAGTTGCTGGCTACCAACCGCTAATCCACAAGGACGCCACCGGAGCGATCATTCGCCTCAAGGTTTCACATGAAACCCGAGATGTGATTGTTGACCTTGAGCTAAACCGAGACAACCCGAATCAGCTCAGAATCAACCAATCCCCGATTCCTAAGATGCGCGATGTTTTGGGAACCGTCTATTCGGTAGTTTTCGCCCCTGAAGACATCGACATTGTGAAACGAGACCCGAGTAATCGTCGAAGCTTCATCGACCAACTTTTAGTGCAGTTCTCACCGCGCATGGCTGGGGTGATTAGCGACTACGAACGGGTGCTAAAACAGCGCAATACCCTGCTGAAAACCGCCAGATCCACCGGCACTAAGGGCTCTGCGCTGAGCACTCTGGATGCCTGGGACGAAAGCCTGATCAAATTTGGTTCAGAAATCGTTCAAACCCGCCTTTCGCTGCTCGAGCGCATTCGGCCACACCTGACCGAGGCCTACCAGGCGATTGCTATTGCAAATAACGAGCCAACAATACTTATGAAGAGCTCATTGCTCGGCAGCCAAATCGTTGACGACTACGAAGAGGCCGAGCTCGAGTACTTAACCTTGGCCGAATTACAAAAAGTGCCTGTTCTGTACCGCGAAAAACTTGCCTCGGTTAGAAACAAGGAACTTGAGCGGGGAATTACATTAATCGGACCTCACCGAGACGACCTGGTGCTCTTGCTTGGCGACCTACCAGCCAAAGGTTACGCCAGTCACGGCGAATCTTGGTCGTATGCCCTAGCTCTGCGCTTGGCCTCCGCCAAGTTATTGAGTGCCGAAAGCAAAACCGGCGATCCTGTCGTCATCTTGGACGACGTCTTTGCCGAATTAGATGCCGGACGCCGCGATCGTCTTGACGCTTGTTCTCAATGCTTCAAGCAACTCGAGAAAAAGGACGTCCGCCGATGCTCTCGTTGCATGATAGCAAAATACTGCTCGAGAGAGTGTCAAGTTGAACACTGGAAGTCCGGGTCACACAAGGAATTCTGTAGTGCAGCTGTGAAGAATGCCAGACAAATCAAATCTGATGGTGGCACTGATGCAGATGTTTTCCTCAGGAACTCCATATTGCATGTCGAGATGAGAGGTGATGAGATCTGTAAGAAGAACTCGGCTACTGCTGTGTACCAGGCAATTTCAAAGGG
>JALQVK010000030.1 GCA_023260375.1 Rhodoluna sp.
GCTGTCTTGGGCGTCCGTGGCTATTTGGAGACCTTCAGGTAGCGTTTGACGAGTATTTGAGAGATCCAAACTCGGAAGCAGCCATCAATCCAATTCAACCGACCTTGGGTCAGGTTGGTCAAGCCTTCAAACGACATGCCGAGCTTCTAGTCGAGTTCTTCGAAAGCGAAATGCATGCTTGCCGCGACATCAGGAAGCATGTTGCCTGGTATTTCAAGGGTTACCCGGTTGGCGGCGAATTCCGTGCCGCTCTGGCTCAGGTAGAGTCTCTGTCCCACATGGACGAAATCCTTGCCACCTTGGATGGTGATCAGCCTTATCCTGGCGCTGAAGCCGAAGGTCCGCGTGGCAGGCTTGGTGGCGCTAAGGTGTGTTCTTTGCCAGAGAATTGGCTAAATTCCCGCACACTTGACTCGAAGGCCAGTGCTGATTTGCTCGAGGCCGAGATTGGGGTGTCAGGTGGTTAGTCTTCCTCCAATCGGTTACGGGCTCGTGGACGAAGAGCGCATGCTCATCGAGGCTCGCAGCGGCACCCAACGTCGAAACGAATTCAGTCGCGACCGCGCCCGAGTTTTACACTCGTCGGCACTTCGCCGTCTAGGTGCCAAGACTCAGGTGCTGTCTCCGGCTTCTGGAGACTTCGCTAGAACCCGCCTCACTCATTCGCTTGAAGTGGCTCAAATTGGCCGTGAAATGGCCCTCACGCTAGGCATTGACCCTGATTTGGTAGACATGGCTTGCCTGGCGCACGATCTTGGACACCCGCCATTTGGTCACAATGGTGAAAAAGCTCTAAACGACTGGTCTTTAGAATTCGGTGGCTTTGAGGGAAACGCTCAAACCCTACGACTACTTACTCGCATCGAACCAAAAGTGTTTGCAGCTGACGGTTCACCACTTGGTTTGAACCTTACTCGCGCCGCGCTCGATGCTGCTTGCAAATATCCTTGGTCGCGAGAGCATGGAGTTTTCGACGACGGCGGAGGAGCGCGTTCTTCCAAATTTGGGGTTTACGACGACGACATCGAGGTATTTGATTGGCTTCGAATAGGTGCACCGGAACGCCAAAAGAGCATGGAAGCCCAGGTAATGGATTTCGCGGATGACGTTGCTTACTCGGTTCACGATTACGAAGATGCCATCGTCGAAGGATTCATCAATTTAGACGAAATTAGTCGTCCTGAGTATCGCAGGCAGCTCATTGAGGACATGTTAGTTTGGGCCGGTTCGGCTCAGACTGCCGACCAGTTGGACGCCGCACTGAGTCGCCTTCAATCGCTTGATGAATGGCTTTTAGTATTTGATGGCACCGACCGAGCTCACGGCGATTTGAAGAACCTAACGAGCGCGCTAATTGGTTCATTTGTCTCTCGTACAACCGACGCAACCTGTGAAGAGTATTCGGGTTTACTTACCCGCTATCGTGCTAACGTACTCGTTCCTGCAGAAGTACGATCTGAAATTGCGGTGCTCAAGGGTCTGGTTTCGTCATTTTTGATGTCTCACGAATCACGTCGTCCTTATTACGAACGTCAACGCGAACTTTTGAACGAACTTGCCGATGCTTTATTGGCAGCCAATGGCTCAGAACTTGACAGTTACTGCACTCTTGCCTGGTCTCAAGCCAAGGACGAAACCGCGAAACATCGAGTGATAGTTGATCAGGTTGCTTGTTTGACCGATCAAGGCGCGCTGAACCTTCACGCCAAGCTGGTTGGAGGAGTGCAGTAATGGCTAAAAGAATTCCTCAGTCAGACATAGACGAAGTACTTTCACGAGTATCCATTGTTGATGTCGTGGGAGACTATGTTGCCCTTAAACCTTCTGGAAATGGCGAATACAAGGGTCTTTGCCCTTTCCACGGAGAAAAATCTCCATCATTCGGAGTGTCCGCTACCAAAAACGTTTGGCACTGCTTCGGTTGCGGTGAAGGTGGAAACCTTTTCCAGTTCCTGAACCGAATCGATTCACTTAATTTCGTCGAAGCTGTTGAAAAACTGGCTGGTCGTGTTGGGTACACCCTGAACTATGAGGAGGGCGGTTCGGGTAGTCCGGAACTCTCAGTTCGCGCTCGCGTATTGGAAGCTAACGCCGCTGCCGCAAAATTCTTCGCATCGAAACTTGATGACATCGAAGCTGAACCGGGTCGACTTTTCCTTCAAGGACGTGGGTTCGATAAAGCTGCTTCAGAAAAGTTTGGTGTTGGTTGGGCGCCCAAAGGCTGGACCGGTTTATCTGATCACCTGAAAACTCTTGGCTTTACCGAGGATGAGTTAATTTTGGCAGCGCTTGCCAGCAAAAAGGACAAAGGCTGCTACGACCGATTCCGTGGGCGACTAATCTGGCCGATTCGCGACAGCACTAACGCCGTAATTGGCTTCGGTGCTCGCAAGATCTTTGAAGACGATCAGGGTCCGAAGTACCTCAATACCAGTGAGACGCCCGTATATCACAAGTCAAGCGTTCTCTACGGAATCGATCTCGCCAAGCGTGAAATCTCCAAGACTCAACAAGTTGTTGTCGTCGAAGGTTATACAGATGTCATGGCCTGTCACCTTGCTGGAATCACAACTGCGGTAGCCACCTGTGGCACAGCTTTTGGTGACGAACACATCAAGGTTTTGAATCGCATTTTGGTATCAGATAGCAAGAAACCTGCTGAGGTAATTTTCAATTTCGACCCTGATGAAGCTGGCCAAAAAGCGGCCATGAGAGCGTTTGCGTCCGCACAAAAATTCAATGCCCTTACTTACATCGCAATAGGACCAGACGGGCTAGATCCCTGCGACTTGAGGCAAGAGCGCGGAGATGGTGCAATCATCGACATGATTGCCTCGAAACGACCACTGGTCGAATTTGCAATCGAGCGTTCCATAGCTGCTTTTGACCTTGCCTCGAGAGAAGGGCAGATAGCCGCGGTCCGCGCGGCAGCCTCGATTGTCGCCGAAATTAGCGATTCTGCACTTAGATCTTCATATGAAAAACACCTTTCCGAATTGACTTTGGTAGATCGCGCGGCTGTCAACCAAATGGTCACTGAGGCGCTTAGGGGAGTCCGGCGTTCTGCCGTAATGCCTCAATCAAGTGTTGAACAGAAAGCTGTCGCGACCGCTTCTGGAATTCCTCCGGTGGATCTTTCAGACCCGATCAATAGACGTGAGCGATGGTTATTGGAAGTCGTTGTGCAACTTCCGGAATTTTGTGACTTCAAGGTTTTGCAAAGAATTTTTCGGTCTTACTTCTCGGCTCCTCGGCATCTAATGATTTCCAAGGCAGTACTTAGAGCCTTCGATGGCAAGAACTTAATACATACCGTTTCGGCAGAGCTTGAAGGTGACCTTGCGAGCACCTGGCGTGAGATTTTGATGGCACAGCTACCCGTAGTAGATGAAGAGTCGAAGCAAAAGTATGCCATCGGGGTTATCCAGGGTGCGCTTTTGCAGACAGTGGAGTTTGAAAAACAGTTCCTCATTCAGGCACTAACCCAGGCGCAGGCTGCTAATAAGCCCGAAGACGCCAACTTAATTGCCAAAAAATTGGTTGAGTTAGATACCGAACTAGTTCGACTTCGCGCAGAGCGCTAAAAAGTTTGGTAATGTTAGACACTGCGAAAGCAACATTCCTCGGTAGCTCAATTGGCAGAGCAATCGGCTGTTAACCGATAGGTTCTTGGTTCGAGTCCAAGCCGGGGAGCCAACAGGTCAAATCAGTGGAGGCCAGTACATGATTCGCTGGATACTTGACCGAAACTGGTTCTCCATCTCCTTGTATGCTCTTGCGATTTTCTTTTCTTCTGCGGGCATCGAAATACTTCAAGGTAATTATTTCGGTCTAATTTCTTCATTCTCAGTGGCGCTTGCGGTTTTCTCTTCGAAAAAGTCGATCTGGTTTAGCCTGCTCCTTTTCCCTGTTTCTTCCTTCCTAATAACTGTTTATTCGGTTGTTCCGGTCGCGGCGGTTTCGGCGCTAGCAGTCGCAATCGCCGTAGTTGGAGGGGCAACTAAGGGGAAGAAGCCATTATGGTTGCTAGTATCTGTGCTAGCTTCGGCTACAGTTATCTCTCTGTCACTGGGTTATTCAGGCTCTCTTCTAGGCGGGTTCCTCGGGTTCAGTGCAAGTAGTGAGTTAGTGAAAGTGAATTCTGCGCTTTTCACTTTTGCCCTGACATTCTTCTTGTTTTTATCTTCTTGGCTTGTCGGTTATTTTCTTTTCATCCGCGAATTTCACATTGGTTCTAATCGCGATATGGCCTTCAATCTGATTAGAACCAAAAAATTAGGGCTTGAGATCGCTAAACAAAATGAGCGCCTTGAGATTGCCAAAGATTTGAGCGATCTCTTGGTGCAACGAATCAGCGCGGTGGTGAGTGTGACTGAGGGAGGGCGTTACGCGGTAGCGTCCGATCCTGATTCTGCTAAACGCGTCTTGGAAAGGTCATACGACGCCGGACGAGCCGCCCAAGCTGAACTTAGACGACTTTATGACTACCTAAACTCGGCAATCATCTCTCACGTCGCAAGTTTCAAGATTGACGACCTGAATGAATTGGCAGTTTCTTTCAGAGAACTCGGTTACAACACAGTTATTAGTTCTCAAGGACAAAGCTTTCGCCTGAATGAGGGTATGGAACTGTGTGTTTACAAGATCGTTTTCGAGGCACTTCAAAATGTGCGCAAGCACGCTCCCATCGGTACCGAAATCGGTGTGGATTTTCTTTGGGTAGAAGATGGTTTGCAGGTTCTAGTGAAGGACAATGGCATTGAAGTCTCAAATAGAGTTCGCCAATCACTAGGTGAAGTTGTTGGAGGATACGATGCAGCGGAAGACTTCGATACTTTGGTGAATAAATTTGATGGCGCCACCCTGGCCGCACTCAGGGATCGCGCAGCCATTTATAAGGGGCGCATTGATGCCACTCAAGTCGCTGGGGTTGGGTTCACCCTTTCGGCAATCTTTCCAGACCTAAAAGCACACTCGGCACAGGTAAGTTAGCCATGACCGATTTTCGAATTGGTCTGATCGACAGTAATGAGATGGTCCGTAGTGGACGCACCATGATCTTCAACTCTCAACCCAACATGCAAGTGGTTCTGGAAGAATCTGATCCACTTAGAGCAATCGAACGAGCACCTGAATACCTCATCGATGTTCTTCTCGTTGGCCCTAGCCAGTTCAGTCTTCGTGGTCTTGGATTAATTGAATTACTTACCAAAGCGCTTTACGAGGCAAAAAATGATTGCGCAGTGATTGCCTACAACGCCTTCACGAGTGGTAGAAATCGATTTGATGCTCTTTTCTGGGGAGCGCAGGAATTTATTGGTCTCGACTCCAATGCTTCCGAACTCTTAGGCCTTGTCCACAAGGTCACCAAAAGAGACTTTTTAGTTTCGCCTAGTGAATTACTTAAACTAAAGAATGAATTCGGCGCAAGGGTAACCTCGAATCATCTTGAGCTAAAACTCAGTGAACTGAATGACGTTCAGACGAAAATTGTCGAATTGTTTTTACTTGGAGAAAGTGACCAGGCAATTGCTAAACAGCTTCAACTTGCTCGCACTCGAGTCACTCAACTAATTCATTCGCTCATTCAATCCGCCGCCGTTACCTCCAGGAATCAACTTGCTCTCTTGCTTTTGGAAAACCCAGCATGAGTATCGGTAAGGGGTCGGTCACTTCTGTTTCGATAAGTGTCGGCATAGCGACAGGAATCTACGGAATTTCTTTTGGGGCGCTTTCCGTAACTGCGGGGTTTGACCTTTGGCGAACCATGGCACTGAGTTTGCTTATGTTCTCTGGTGGATCCCAGTTTGCCTTTGTGGCTGTGTTTGCAACCGGAGGTGCGAGCGCACTCCCAGCGGCAATTACGTCTGCCTGGTTGGTCGGAATCCGAAATGGTTTTTATGCCTTGACCTTGGCCCCCAAGCTTGGTCCAAAAGGATTATTACGAGCCTTTGCCGCTCAATTAACAATCGACGAAAGCACGGCTGTATCGGCTTCGAGAGAGAACTCAGAAGAGCAGAGGAAAGGCTTTTGGCTCACTGGATTAGCGGTTTTTGTGTTTTGGAATTTGGCGACAGTGATTGGCGCACTCTTGGGAAGTATTATATCTGACCCGAAAATATTTGGGCTCGACGCTGCTGCCGCGGCTGCACTATTCGCATTGGTTTGGCCCCGAATTCAAAAATCTACTGGTGCGATTATTGCTGCAATTTCCATCCTCGGAAGTACACTTCTGAGCCTGTATTTACCATCAGGATTTCCTGTTTTGCTCGCAGCGGCTGTTGCTGTCTCGGTCGGGTTTTGGCTTGATCGGTCTAAATCATGAACACCTGGTTGGCAATCCTAATCGGCTCACTTTCGGTGTTTTCTTGGAAGTTTTTAGGTTATTTACTTCCAACAAGGTTGCTTGAGTCAAATCTTCTTTCCAAACTTGCGAGTTTCCTGACGATTGCCTTGCTTGCAGGTCTGGTAGGTCTGCAAACCTTCACCGGGAATCAGCGCTTAGAGTTCGATGCAAGAATCCCTGCCATTCTGGTTGCCGTTGTGCTGTTGAAATTTAGGGCACCATTTCTGGTCATTGTTATTATGGCCGGAGCAACTGCGGCTTTTTTGAGATTAGTCTTCTAAGTTATCTCGACCAGGCAGCCAAGATTTCCCTGGAAGACCCCACTCGTTTTCGGCGTACATGAGCTTGCGTTCCTTGTGCCACTCTTTAGACAATTTGTCGAGGTACAGAATTCCGTCCAAATGGTCGAATTCATGCTGCATGATCCGCGCAAACCAACCTTCTGCTTCGATGTGCACTGGCTCATTCTTTAAGTTGACGCCGTCGACTACAACTTGGTCGGCACGTTTTAGAGGAAATCGTTCACCGGGAGCTGAGAGACATCCTTCAACTTCAGTGTTTTCGTTGGCCGGCTCTTTAGAGATGGGGCCAACTTTGATTATTGGGTTGATGACTTCGCCCCGACGCGGATTACCTTCGTCGTCGTCATAGTTGTAAACAAAAATACGTAGACCAACCCCAATTTGTGGTGCCGCCAAACCAACGCCAGGAGCTTTGTCCATGGTGTCGTACATGTCTGCCACGAGTTGCTCAAGTTCAATGTTAAATTCGGTGACTTCCGCAGCACGGGTATGCAAAACGGGTTCTCCAGCAATAACAATCGGTCTAATAGTCACCTAGAAATGATACCCAGCCTTGCCGCCAGATTCTGGCGCAAAAGATAGGCTTATTTTGAAGTAATTAGGAGAAAAATGTATCGCGCCATAGCAATCATTCTGTCTCTCCTTGCAGCCGTTGCTCTTGCCTTTGGTGCCCAATTCCAAAACGATTCCGTTGAAAAGAACGTTGACAAAGAAAAGGACGAAAAGCGTGGGGTTGGCCTCAGACACATTCTCGAATTGCTTAGAAATCCTCGATGGCTTGGCGGCATGAGCTTCCTGGTTTTAGGTGCCCTGTGTCAAATTGCCGCACTAACCATGGCGCCACTAATCGTTGTTCAACCAATCGGAGCCTTGGCTCTGGTAATCACGGCTCTTCTCAATGCGCGATCGACCAAGACACCAATTACCAAAGCAACTTGGATAGCCATTGCACTCTGTAGTGGCGGCATCGCAACTTTCGTAAGTCTCGCAACAGGTATAGCCCAGGATCAAAGCGAATTATCTGACGCCAACCTGTATGTAATTCTGGGAACTCTTGCTTTACTCCTCGTTGTTTTGGGTGCGGTTTTCTTGGTCCAACGGCAGAGAATGAGTGCTCTCACTTTTATTCTCGGAGCGGGTCTCTTGTATGGCTTACTGGCAACGTTGGTGAAATCGGTAATTCAGCGAATTCAACAATCACACTTTGAATGGCTAACGATTACGTGTTTGGTGGCAGCATTGTTAGCCATGGCTCTGGGAGGCTGGTTTGTTCAAAATGCTTATGCTTCCGGTCCGCCAGATTTAGTTATTGCGGGTTTGACCGTCATCGACCCAATGGTCGCAGTAACCATTGGAATTATTGTCCTCGGTGAGGCTTCCTCTGCCAGCCCACTGATTTCTTTCGTTTTCGCAGCAAGCGGAGCGGTCGCAGTAATTGGCGTTTGGTTACTTTCTAGGGTTCACCCTGAGTTGAAGGCACAACGATGACTTCAATGACTGTCGTTATCGCATGCGATACTTTCGCACCGGACCACAACGGTACTGCTACCTTTTCGAAGAACTTAGCAGTGACCCTTCAAAGGCGAGGCTACGAGGTGCATGTAATCGCCCCTGCAACGTCAAAACTTTATGGAACCTTTAGAGAAAAACATGACGATACTCCGATTATTGTTCACCGACTAAAGAGCTACCGTTTGCCTTTTCAGCCATCACAACGATTCGTAAATCCAATGAGATTAACTAATCGCGTGAACGGCTTGCTTAGGGCCATTAAGCCCCAGGTTGTCCACATTCAATCACACATCAACATCGGTCATCATGCTGCTGCGGCGGCTCAACTAAATAAAATTCGTTTAATCGCCACGAGCCACATTGACGCCCAGAGTTTGGTTGAAAACGCAATCTTGGCACCGAAGTTTGTGAAGAACTTTCTGACCAAACTTCTACTGAAAGACGCCGCGAGGGTTTTCAAAGCCGCCGATGCCATTTCAGCTCCAACTAAACGAGCGGCCCAAATGCTTGAAAGTGCCGTGAGAGAGCTAAAAGTCTTGGCAATCTCTGGTGGAGTTGACGTAGATCTTTACAGTCACCTGCCTGAACCTTCTTTTAATTCGAAGAAACTGCTTTATGTTGGGCGTTTGGACCGTGAGAAGCACGTTTACATTTTGCTTGAAGCTCTCGCGCGACTTCCCAAAGATGCTGGTGTTACTTTGGAAATCGTTGGTGGTGGCTCTCAAGCGAACGAGCTGAAGGCCTTGGCTGGCGAATTGTCAATTGACGATGTGGTAACTTTCGCCGGCGAGTTATCAGACGAAGAAGTAATCAACAAACTAGGGGAGTCCTCTGCATTCGTGATGCCCTCTGTTCAAGAACTGCAATCGATGGCCACCTTAGAAGCAATGGCGTCTGGTCGCCCGATCATTGCCGCCAATGCAATGGCTCTACCTCACCTGGTGCATGAAGGTGAGAACGGTTTCTTGTTCAAACCAGATTCACCTTCAGATTTGGCTTCCAAGATAAGCAAACTTTTCGCCCTAACTTCGTCCGAGTTCGCAAAACTAAGCAGCGGTTCTAGGTTCCTCGTTGAAGCCCATGACCTAGCAGCAACCGTAGACGTCTACGAGCGCCTCTACAAAGGCTTAGAAGTAATTGAAACCACTCTGGATAATGATCCTGAGTATGAAGCCCCTATCTCAACCACAAAGCGTTTTGCTAATTTCGTTCGCCGTGGTTCAAAAAGTATAGAACGCGGCACCAATGGCGTAATTGAGCGACTTGGAGACGCTCGAGGATCTGTCGTTGAATCTTTCGCTGAAGTTCGTTTCTCGATCGAACGTCGCGGCCGAAGGGCAACCAAGAAACTTAGTAACTCGCTTAGGCGCATTCTCAACAGCATTCGCAAGGACGACTAGGCTAGTTACTTGTGACTAGGGGAGTTAGCTCAGCCGGTTAGAGCAGCGGACTCATAATCCGTCGGTCACGGGTTCAAGTCCCGTACTCCCCACAAGGATTACTTGGTTCAGTCGTTGAACTTAGCCTCTAGGTTTCTCACCTGAGGCACGAGAAGGCAACCGATGATCGCCGCGACGGAGATGCCGGCCCCAATCATGAGAGTTTGGTCAATGCCGATTGCGACTGCAACAGGACCCGCGATAATGACGCCGATCGGACCGAAAACGTACGATCCGAAAGAGTCGTAGGAATTGACACGGGACAACGATTCCGCTGGAACATTTTGTTGAATTGTGGTCGACCAAACCACGTAGAAGAGATCCACCGACAGCCCAAACGCCGTGGCCGCTAAGAGAACGCCGATGATGGGGAAGTGGCTTCCAAATACGAAGAGAAATAGTGGCTCGGTCAGCATCAAAAGCATGACCATTCGGAGTGGATACTTCGGTCGTGCCTTGTTTGCCACCACGGTTCCGAGGATGAAGCCAAGGCTCATGAATCCTAAAATCAGACCCCAGCCGGCCGCTCCGTTGTAGTGTTTCATGGACTGCAGTGCGCCGAGTACAGCCCACACCGCTTCAAAGCTCATGTTTATGAATGCGAAAGCAACCACTACTGCCACTAACCAAGTTCGTGACCTGAATTCATTCCAGCCCAGCTTGATTTCCTGGATGAATTTGACTTTTTCGCCTTGTTCAACCTGACCTTTTTGGGGGAGTTTCGAAAGCGGATACACCATTGCTCCTGCAATTAGGAAGGAAATGGCGTCAACAGCCAATGCCCAACCAATTCCGAAATAAAGGACGACAAAGCCACCGCTTGCGGTACCAATCATGAACGCCAAGTTCGAACCGAAACCAATCGCCGAATTGGCGCTCTGAAGTTTCTCTTCTGGCACGATAATCGGCGTAAGACCCGCAAAAGCAGGGTACCAAATTCCGTTTAGTAACCCAGAGAGCAGGCCAACTATAACGAGCAACCAAACGCTTGGTGATCCAGAAATGAATGACCAAGCGGATATGAGAATTAGACCTCCAAGCCAAATGTCACTTAGACCCATAACCTTGGCGCGCCCATATTTGTCGGCGATGGTTCCACCAACGATCAGTAGAAAAATAATCGGCAAAGTACGAGCACCTTGAACCAGGCTTAGTGAGCCAGCGTTTGCTCCATCAATTCCGAGAACGCCGAAGGCAAGGGCAACTGGAGAAATTCCATTTCCTAGGTTGGAAATAGTTCTTGCAGCAAAAAATTGGTAAAACTTAGGAATCCCACGTAGGTCTCTCAACGTCTTTATCAAGTGGTTTTGCCTAGCTTTTGGTAATAGCAACTTGGGCAAAGTGATTCGTAGGTAACTTCATCACCGTCAATGGCAACTTGGTCGCCGTCGAAAACGAATTCACCATTCTTGAGGCGAGCGTTGAACATTGCCTTTCTGCCACAACGGCAAATTGTCTTTAGTTCTTCCAAGCTGTGAGCTATTTCAAGCAGTCGAATACTGCCAGGGAATCCGTTGGTTAGGAAGTCGGTTCGAATACCGTATGCGAGAACCGGAATGCCATCGATAACAGCAATTTCCATGGCTTGATCAACTTGGTCTCTCGTCAAAAATTGAGCTTCGTCGATAAGTAAACAATCGATCTTTAGCCCTCTAGCCTTGGATTCTTGCAGAAGTTTTTTACGAAGATTTTCCGCAGGCAGAATAAGGAAATCAACGTCCCTGACCATTCCGAGTCGGCTGACGACTTTACCATCGCCTTTGGTGTCAACGGCTGGCTTCACGATCAGCACTTTTTGACCACGTTCTTCATAGTTGTAGGCAACCTGAAGCATGGCAGTGCTCTTACCGCTGTTCATTGCTCCGTGACGGAAATACAGTTTTCCCATTTCGTCCTACTTTCATTGAGGAGTCTAGCAACGCACGAGTTAAAAGAGTTGAGGCACCCAGATTTCTCTGAATGCCTCAAACAGCTATTGTTTAGTGAAGTTCTGCGTGATGTTTTGCAGCTTCAAGTTCGGTCTTGCTAACCGGGCTCACTCGGTCCTCGAAGAACATCTTCGAAAGGGCAGAGCGGATTCGAGCACGAATGGTAATTACTCCATTAGCGTTAGGTCGGGCAAGAGTTGGGGCATATTCCTTGAAGTCGGTTAGCTTCCAAATCTGGTAGACGTCTGCTTGCTCGTGCACTTCAACGTATTCACCGTGAGGTAGACGAACTATGCGACCGCTTTCATGGCCGTGTAGCACGATTTCACGGTCTTTACGCTGCAATGACAGGCAAAGACGCTTGGTTACAAAGTACGCCGCGACCGGTGCTACGAACAGCAAAATCTGCATGGTCGTAAGAACCTGGTTTAGCGACATCTTGAAGTTGGTAGCGATCAAGTCGGTACCCGCCCCAGCCCATAAGACGGCGTAGAAAGTGACACCTGCAGCACCGATTGCGGTGCGAGTTGGTGCGTTACGTGGACGGTCAAGCACGTGGTGTTCGCGCTTGTCGCCGGTGATCCAGCCCTCAATAAATGGATAGACGGCTACGACGCCGAGCAGACCAACACCAACGATCATTGGAAGCAAAATGTTCCAAGAAACGGTAGCGCCGTTTACGACGGTCTCGATACCTGTTGGTGCCAGACGAAGCGCTCCATCAAGGAAGCCGATGTACCAGTCCGGCTGGGTACCAGCTGAAACAGGAGATGGGTCGTAGCTACCGTAGTTCCAAACCGGGTTGATTGTTACGAACGCTGCTGTAAGCATGATCACACCGAAGACGATGAAGAAGAATCCACCGGCCTTGGCAACATATACAGGCATTAGCGGGTAACCAACAACGTTGGTGTCTTTCTTGCCTGGACCTGAGTAGTGGGTGTGTTTGTGAATTACGACCATAAATAGGTGCACTACCAAGAACACTAGGATGAGCGCCGGAACAATCATGATGTGAAGACTGTAGAGGCGAGGCACGATTTGGTTACCTGGGAACTCTCCACCGAACAGTAGGGAAGAGGTGTAAGAACCGATCCAAGGAAGACCCTTTAGCATTCCGTCGATGATTCGAAGACCATTGCCCGAAAGTAGGTCGTCAGGAAGCGAGTAACCAGTAAAGCCGCCGGCCATACCAAGCACGAACAGCATGAAACCAACCACCCAGTTAATTTCACGTGGCTTACGGAACGCACCGGTAAAGAACACGCGAAGCATGTGTAGTCCGGCGGCTGCGACGAATAGCAGTGCGGACCAGTGGTGAACCTGGCGCATTAGCAAGCCGCCGCGAACCTCAAACGATATATCCAATGTCGATGCGTAGGCGCTGGACATGTGGGCACCCTTTAGTGGACCAAAAACACCGTCGTAGGTGGTTTCAGCCATAGTTGGGTTGAAGAAGAAAGTTAGAAAGGTACCCGAGAGCAGCAATACCAAGAAACTGTAGAGCGCCACTTCACCGAGCATGAATGACCAGTGGTCAGGGAAGATCTTGCGACCAAACTCCTTAACGATACCGGCAATGCCTACTCGCTCGTCCAGGTAATTTGCGGTACCAGCGAGGAAACCGCCCTTTTTCTTTGAAGTTACTGCGTTACTCATGCCTTACGCTCCCAGAAGCTTGGACCAACAGGTTCGGCGAAATCGCCTGGTGCAACTAAATAGCCTTCAGCGTCAACTTCAATCTTCAATTGCGGAAGAGGACGTGTCGCTGGACCGAAAACGACCTTGCAGTCTTCAGCCAAGTCGAAGGTTGACTGGTGGCAAGGGCAAAGCAGGTGGTGGGTGTGCTGCTCGTAAAGCGCAACCGGGCAACCAACGTGAGTACAAATCTTGGAGTATGCCACGATGCCGTCGTAGCCCCATTCACGCTCTTTGTCGTTCTTGATTTCGCTTGGGTCGAGACGCACCAGAAGAACTGCGGCTTTTGCCTTTTCGTTCAACATGTGAGGAGCCTCGAGTTTTTCAAGACCTTCTGGAATGACGTGGAATACTGAGCCGATCTGCACATCGGAGGCCTTGATTGGGGTGCCGTCTGGGTCGCGAGCAAGGCGAGTGTTCTTCTTAGCGCCCCACATCGTGTGACGAAGTGAGTCCTTTGGGTTTGGACCTAGGTCGGAGAAAAGAACGATGGCTGGAATTGGAAACAGGGCAAGTGCTCCGTAAAGGGTTCTACGAATGAGCTTGCGACGTGAGAAGCCAGATTCTTGATCAGCTAGGCGGATGACCTCTAGGGCTGCGGCTCGAACCTCTTCGGTGCCTCTAGTCTGGTGGCGTTCTTCGGAGACCTCAGCATCAGGCATCAGAGTCTTTGCCCAGTGGACAGCACCAATACCAATTCCAAACAATCCAAGCGAGATACCTAGGCCTAGGAAGAGGGTGTTAATTCTCAAAGAGCTTGCGTTCGTGTCATCAAAAGGGAAAGCGTAGTAAGCCCAGATCGCAAAGATGCTACCAAGAATCGAAATAGCAAAAAGCAAAGCGACTTGACGTGCGGCAGCCTTTTCGTGCTTCACACTCTTGTCGGTCATGCGAACGCGGTGTGGTTCGATTCCTGGGTCGCTGATCTTGTCTTCGGTGATTACCGCAAGACCAGTTGCGTAGTCATGCTCCGCCACTTCTTCGTGCTTCGCGACTTCCTTGGAGTTTTTAGCCACTTGGGTTTCTTTCCTTATGTCCGGTTAGTTCGACTTGGCGCCAAGCCAGATAGTGATGACAACAATTCCACCGAGCATGGCCAACCATGCAATTAAACCTTCGGCTACTGGCCCTAAATTCCCCAATTCGTCGCCACCTACAGATGGATTTTCTTGAACGTACTGCAAGTAGGTGATGATGTCGGTCTTGTCGGCAGGGGAGAGGTTGCTGTTCGAGAACACTGGCATGTTCTGCGGACCGGTAACCATTGCTTCGTAAATGTGCTTAGCACTTGTGTTTCGTAGGCTTGGAGCATATTTACCTTGAGTCAGGGCACCACCCGCACCTACAGCGTTGTGGCACATGGCACAGTTGATTCGGAAAAGTTCTCCACCGTGTGAAGCATTACCAGTTTGGGCAAGGTATGCCTCGGTAGGTACTTCAGGACCAGGTGCCAACGACGCCACGTAAGCAGCTAGTGCATCGATGTCTTCCTGTTTGAACTGAACAGGCTTTACCTGTAGTTGTGGGCCAGAGGCCTGACCAGGCATGCGGCCAGTTCCAACCTGGAAGTCGACCGATGCGGCACCAACACCGATTAGCGATGGCGCATTTGCAGTACCTTCGGCGTTCTTACCGTGGCAACTAGCGCAGTTGGCTAGGAAGAGCTTCTTTCCGGTGTCGATAGTTGCTTGATCGACCTCAGCTTTGGCGCTTGAGGTAACTGCTGCAGTAGCAGCAACGTAGGAGCCACCACTAACAAGCAAACCTGCAAGTACAACGATTACTGCAGCTAGTGGGCTTCTGCGTGAAAACTTCTTGGTTCTAATTGCCATTTTCGTTTCTCTCGTTGCTTACTTCAGTACGTAAATGATCAGGAAGAGGCCAACCCAGACGACGTCTACGAAGTGCCAGTAATAAGAAACGACGATTGATGCCGTCGCTTCGGCGTGACCAAACTTGCGTGCTGCAAATGTGCGACCAACGACCATGAGCATTGCAATAAGACCACCGGTTACGTGCAATGCGTGGAATCCAGTGGTGATGTAGAAGGCGCTCGCGTACGAGTTCGAATCGAAGGCAACGTTTTCCGAAATGAGGTTTGCATACTCCCAAACCTGGCCAGAAACGAAGATTGCTCCAAGTACATATGACACCAAGAACCACTCGACCATTCCCCACTTCATAGGGGAGAGGCCAGTTGCTCGAGGCTGCATGCGCTCTGCAGCAAAGACACCAAACTGTGCGGTAAATGAAGATGCGACCAAGATCAGGGTGTTGATTAGCGCGAAAGGTACGCTTAACTTTTCGGTTTCCGCGTGCCAAAGAGCTGGGGAAGCGGTACGGAGGCTGAAGTACATCGCGAACAGGGCTGCGAAGAACATAACTTCACTGCCGAGCCAGACAATGGTTCCTACCGATGTTGGGCTGGGGCGATTGATTTGCTTTGAACTAGCTGTGGTCGCAGTCATAACTAAATCATAACGCTTAGGCGATACCTCAGGATGGGATTTTGAGGTGTTTTGAGCAATAAACTTCTTGTCATGACACTTGCAAACACCTGGGCCGAAATTCTTGGCAAATTGCTCCAAAAGCAGGCTTTGGAAAGAGAAGAAGCGAACTGGGCCATGTCTCAAATCATGGCAGGAGACGCCAGTGACGCCCAGGTTGGTGCCTTCATGTTGGCATTGCGCTCCAAGGGCGAAACGGTTGACGAATTAGCCGGACTGGTTGATGTGATGCTTCGAAACGCAGTCATTTTAGATACCGGCAGCGATGCTCTTGACATTGTTGGAACCGGGGGTGACATGGTCGGTACCGTAAATATCTCCTCGATGGCTTCCATTCTCACCGCCGCGGCCGGAATTCCGGTCATGAAGCACGGATCACGTTCGGCCAGTGGAAAAACTGGGTCGTCTGAAATGCTCGAAGTGCTGGGTATTCGCTTAGACCTTTCCCCAGAGCGCGTCGCCGACGTTTTCCGTGAAGTGGGCATAACTTTCTTCTTCGCTCCGGTGTTTCATCCTGCAATGCGCTACGTGGCGCCAATTCGTAGGGAACTCGGTGTTCCTACAACTTTCAACTTCTTAGGCCCGTTGGCGAACCCGGCACAACCAATCGCCACCTCGCTTGGTGTTGCAAACGCTCAGGTTGCACCGCTCATGGCTCAAGAAGTGGCTCAAAGAGGCCGTTCCGCACTGGTCTTCCGTGGTTCAGATGGTCTTGATGAACTCACAACCACCGGGGTTAGCGAAATTTGGGAGGTTGCAGGGGGAGAGGTGCGCCACTCGACCTTAGACCCTGCTCATTTGGGTATAGCCAAGGCTACCCTTGAGGATCTGCTTGGTGGTGACCCACAACACAACGCACACATCGCTAAGTCGCTTTTCGAAGGCCAGCTTTCGGGGCCAATCGCTGATGTCGTGAGATTGAATGCGGCAGCCGGTGTAGTTGCCTACGAACTCGCCAAAGATGCTACGAGACTTGACGAACCTCTGGTTGAGCGCTTTCACACCGCACTAGAAGCCGTTACCGAGGCATTAGAAGACGGTAGGGGCGAAGCAAAGCTTTCCGCATGGATGACGGCTACTCAGGCGTAAAACGTTACTTGACATAATGTTCATTATCGGTTCAATATGAACTCGACTAAGCCATGAGGCCCAATCGGTTCCGTCGTGGTTCTGAGCTCATCAAGACTCCACCAGCGATAGTCAAGAACGTCTCTGCGCTCGTCATCGGTCCACGAGGAATTGTCCAAAACGAAATCCGAAACCGTCAATTCAAAAAATGTGTCGTGATAACTGTGCGAGTTGATTCCATCAGCCCAATGCCAAATTCCCTCAAGTTCACCAATTGATTCACCAAGAGTTGCTTCTGAGACGCTCAAACCGGTTTCTTCAAACAATTCGCGCACGGCAGCCTGAATTTCGGTTTCTCCGATGTCTATTCCGCCTCCTGGGGTAATCCACCGTGGAGGAAGCCCAACTTCAGGGTCAAAGTGGGTTAGAAGCAGGAAAAACTCACCAGAATCTTTTCTGAGAAGAATTCTGGCGGTTCGGCGGTGTTCACCGGGAATCGTCATGGTTTAGATCGCTCTTTGGTGGGAACTCCAAATAGTCGCATGGATGTTTGCATGAGATAACCAATGCATACCGCGAAAATTAGCGTTCCTTCTCGAACGTGCCCGCCCATTGACCAACCAATAGTCAGAACTGTTACCTCAAACATGGTTCTGACTATCCAGAATGGCCAATTTAGGGCTTCCGCGGTTCCCACCATGATTCCATCACGTGGGCCTTTCCCCAAATGTGAACTGATGTACATGCCGGTGGCAGTTGCGACAATAACCATTGCTAGTAAAAACTCAACTAGGTGTTGCCAATATTCTGTAAAGGTTGGTAGCCAAGGTGTCCAAACATCGCACCAAACTCCAATTAGCAGCCCGTTAAGGACAGTTCCGATTCCGTATTTCTGTTTCAGGGGTAACCAACAAATCAAGACAATGATGCTTACGACCACAGTCGACCAGCCAAAGGTTAGTCCTGTTTGAAAAGAAATTCCCTGTGCGAAGACATCCCATGGAGGAATACCAATGTCGGCGTGCACCAGCATGGCAATACCCAGTCCGTAAATGAACAAACCAACATTCAGCTTTGTGAACCGAAGAAGGAAAGTTCTTATAGATTGGTTGGACATAAGCACAAGCCTATGCGTCAAGGGAGGATAGACCGTGAAGCCCTACCTCTCCCCTGCTGGTTTGAAGATTTTTGCTCACCGTGGGTCCACCGAAGGCGGCGCAACAGAAAATACCCTCGAGGCCTTCAGATTCGCTTTGGATTCGGGCGTCAAATACTTGGAGACCGACATTCAGGTAACCAAGGACGGCGTTGCGGTTCTTTTCCATGATGACGATTTGTCCCGAGTGGCGGGACTAGACAAAAAGATCTCCGACCTCACCTTGAATGAACTCGAACGGATTCGACTCGGAGGCACATCTCGGATACCAACACTGAGCGAAGCTTTGGCTCGTTTTCCAGAAGCCAAGTGGAACATTGACATCAAAGCCGCCGGTGCCACCCAGCCAACCGCTCAGACAATCCAGGCAGTTAAGGCTCAAGATCGAGTACTGGTTTCTTCCTTTTCGGCTAAAAGACGTTTAGAGGCAATCAAGCAGCTTCCGGGCGTTGCCACATCGAGTGATGCAAGTTTGCTTTTGAAGATTTGGCTACAAAGCATCTTTAACCTAGATAGCGCACTGAAGCGGACTCTTTCAGGTATCGACGCCATTCAAATACCGATCAACTATGGCCCAATCAGATTCGATACAGAAGCCTTTGTGAATAAAATAAGCCGCTTTGGTGTTGAAGTGCATTACTGGACCATAAATGACTTCGATGAGGCTAGGCGCTTGGTTGCCCTAGGTGCCATGGGAATTGTCACCGACAAGGGTAAAATGATGGTTGAACGATTTGGCGAGAGCCATGAAAGAGGTAAGTAATGGCACAGCAGACAATGCGCGGCATGCGTTTGGGAACTCAGAGTCTTGAGTCGGAAGCTGGAGTAGTTCTTGCCGAGCGTAACAAGCACATTTATCGTTGCGTCGAAAATCACGAAACCGAAATGATTTTCGCTGCCGAGGCCGATCTACCGCAGACCTGGCAGTGCAAAGTTTGTGGAACGACCGCTACCCTACTTGCAGATGGCAACAAGGTTGAGCTTGAAGACAGCGACGAAAAGGTTGCTCGTACCCACTGGGAGATGCTTCTAGAGCGCCGCAGTATTGAAGAACTAGATGAAATTCTTCAAGAACGCTTGGAAGACATTCGCGCTCGCCGTGCTGCCGCTAAGAACGGCTAAAGTTTCGTAGTCCTTCGTCGATTATCGAGGATTAGCCACAAGGCCAATAGAGCGGAAATCGCCGCGATTATCGGGTCGAACAACCAGCCGCAAAGCATTGTCAAGGTCATTGAATTCGATTTGGGAACATCTGCGATCACATAATCCGAAACATAAGCAGAAGTTGTATCTAGAAGTTTTCCGTGTGAATCGATGACAGCCGATGGGCCTACGGTTGAAATGTTTACAATGGCTCGTCCGGTTTCAATGGCTCTGAGTCTGGCAATTGCAAGCTGTTGGACGCTTTCATCGCTGTGGCCAAAATCTGCGTTGTTGGTTTGAGCAATAATTACGGAAGCCCCGTTAGACACTAGATCGCGTGGCAGTTCGTCAATCGCTTCTTCGAAGCAAATCAAAATACCCACCTTGGAATCCTTGACCTCGAAAATCCCATCACGGGTGCCGAAATCGTAACCGCGATAAATCAGACCCACTAGGTCTGGGGAAAGTTGGTAGAAAAATTCGCGATCAGGGACGTATTCGCCGAAGGGCACCGGCCGCTTTTTATCGTATTGGTCCACCTCTCCCCTGCCTGGCAACCAAAGTTTCGAACTGTTGTACATGCGATCGCCATTGGTCGTAATCGTGCCGAAAATAAAAGGACTCTTGAGCTGTTTGTCCACCAAATCCTTCAGCAATAAGCGAGTTTCTTCATCATCGTCAGGATTTTTGTCACTTGCGTTCTCTGGCCAAACTACTAAATCGAACAATTCATTAGCTTCCAGTAGTTTGTGGGTCGCCTCTAGGTGGTTGTCTCTAATGGTTCCTGGCGCCTCATGTGAAAACAACCCAGCGTTTGCATTACCCTGAACGCCGGCAATTCGTATTGAACCCTCGGTCTTCGCTGGCAATGCGGCAAGACCAACTGGAACGGTAAATAAAAACACCAAGACGATCGCCAAAGGCCGAAGTCCATGTTTCCAGCCAGACGCGAGAAGTTCGCTTATGTAAACCGAGAATCCAACTATAAGAAAACTTAGAAGCCCAAAACCTCCGACAGATACCCAGAACGCCAGTGGTGAATCTGCCTGCGACATTGCGACGCGACTCCACGGAAAACCTCCATATGGAAAGTGAGTTGCGAACCATTCGCGTCCAGTCCAAATGGAAGCGACCGCCAAAGACAGAGCCCATTGAGGCAATTTTCTGGAACTAATCATGGCGATAAAACCGGCTGCCAAAGAATAGATGACGGCTTCTAGACCAGCCAACGCAATTAGTGGCTCAGGACCTAGATATTGGCTTATCCAATAGATTTGTGCAACGTAGAAAGCCGCGCCACCGATGAAACCAATTCCTGTTGCCCGCCAAAATGTAAGTCGCTGGACTGAGATGTAGAGCAGAGCAACCGAGATAAAAATTGCGGGCCAAAAGTTGGGGCTTGGATATGCGAAATAGGAAATCAGTCCGCCAAGGACAGCAACGGCAAGGCGCCTAGAAGTAGTAAGAGTAAGCAACAATCCCCCGCTTCATTTGATCGATGGCCTGGTTTGCAGTTGACTTCAGCGGTTCATCGGCGGCGCGTGATAACTGCTCTAACAGGTCAACTATTTGCTTGCAAAGCCTAATGAAATCACCAACCAGCAAGTCTGCTTCGTAAAGGACGTTATCTAGCTTTGCTCCAGCCACCCATCGGTGGATAGAGTACGAAACCCCGGCATCGATTGGTTCGGTTGGGCGTAACTTATTCCTTTTTGTTGAAGCTTCAAGTGTTCGCCAAAGTTCTCTAGTTTCATTGAATACGACTTCAAAATCGCCTCTAGGGAATCGCGGTTGAGTGTGCTCATCATCACGTCTTGGTTCATAAACCAAAGCCGCAACTATGGCGCTCAGTGTTGCAGCATCAACTCGATCCCAAATACCCGCCCGAAGTGCTTCTGCGACCAATAAATCTCGTTCCCCATAAATTAGTGCAAGCTTTGACCCAGCATCAGTGATTTCAAGATCACCGCTTTTATCTAATGAAAGGTATTCGAACTCCACAAGTAGGTCGCAGATGCGATCAAAGGTCTTGGCAACCTGGTTAGTGCGAGACTCGATCTGGTCAATGACGGCGTCTGTTTCTCGTCGTAGTTTCCACCATCGCTCACCCCACCTGGCGTGTTCTTCACGCTCTGGGCATCGATGACAAGGATGCGCCTTTAGTGATTGTTTGAGTTGAGTGAGCTTGCGTTCGCTATCTGCACGTCCAGCATTTTGGCGAAGGTCCTTTCCTTTTCGATCTCTAGGACGGTTCGAACTAAGGTTGCGCTCAAAATCCGAAATCTCTCGTCGAATTCGAGCATAGGAAGTGAAGTCGCCTAGGTGGCACTCCATGGATTTTGCATAACCTGAAAGAGAAATTTCGCGATCTCGAATCGTCCTTGCTAGGTGGACGACCGAGCGGTCGGCCTGGAACTGAGCGAATGAGGTTTCGAGAACTTCGCGCGCCCTGGCCCTAGAAAAGGCTGTGATGAGGTTTACAGCCATGTTGAAAGTAGGCCTAAAAGAACTAACCAGTGGATAGGTTCGTTTGGATGCCAAACCTGCAACCATTTCCGGATTGAGATTTCCCGCCCATTGAATAACGGAATGGCCTTGAGTGTCAATTCCGCGACGCCCAGCTCGACCGGTAAGTTGCGTGTATTCACCTGCTGTGATTTGCACGCGACCTTCGCCATTGAACTTATCAAGTCGGTCCAATACAACTGTTCGTGCGGGCATGTTGATTCCAAGTGCCAGTGTCTCTGTCGCAAACACCACTCGAACAAGTCGTTTTAGGAACAACTCCTCCACGATCTCTTTGAAGGCCGGTAGCATGCCCGCATGGTGAGCGGCTACTCCCCTCTCGAGATTTGAAAGCCACTCAAAATAGCCGAGGGTCGAAAGGTCTTCATCGCCAATGTCACGGCATCGTTCCTCAACTATTGCTCGGATTTCTTTACGCTCCTCAGTTGTGGTGAGACGTACGTTCGAATGCTGGCAGGCTTTCACCGCCGCGTCGCAAGCGGCTCTGGAGAAAATGAAGAAGATGGCGGGAAGTAAGTCCTGGTCTTCAAGTTCGTCGATTATTTCTGGTTTGGTGAGCTTAGGAATCTTTGGTTCATTCTGATAGCTACCCTTGTATCGTCCAGGACGACTGCTTTTGATGGCAGGGGTTCTAAGTTTTGCTGCGTGCATTGAAACAAGTTCCGAATTCACCCGGTTATCCCCGTTGGCGTTTTGGAAAAGGTCGATAAGTTCGGAACCGAATAGCACATGCTGATTCAATGGCACTGGACGTTTCTCAGAGACAATGATTTCGGTCTGACCTCGAACTTCATCCAACCAGGCCCCGAACTCCTCTGCGTTTGAAACCGTAGCGCTCAGTGAAACTAGGCGAACATCTCTCGGTAGGTGAAGTATCACTTCTTCCCAAACAGCACCTCTAAATCGGTCAGCAAGGTAATGGACTTCATCCATGATTACGAACCCGAGATTCATAAGGTTGAGAGAGTTTGCGTAGATCATGTTCCGCAGCACTTCGGTGGTCATCACGACGATTTCTGCTGAGGAATTAGTGTTGTTGTCGCCAGTAAGAATGCCAACGCGTTCTTCTCCGTAACGAGTAATGAGCTCTTGGTATTTCTGGTTACTCAGCGCCTTAATTGGCGTGGTGTAGAAGACTTTCTGGCCTCTTTGAAGAGCTAAGTGAATTGCGAATTCGCCAATAACCGTCTTACCTGCCCCAGTCGGAGCAGCCACTAAAACGCCAGAGCCTCGTGCAATCGCTCTACAAGATTCCTCTTGAAAGTCATCTAGCGGGAACTTCAAAAGTTTTGCGAAGTCGTCTACTTCTGATGTTTTGGCCTTCCGTTTCGCTTCAGCGAATCGCTCGGCAGGAGATTTTTCAGTTGGCATCGGTCGCAGGAATCTTTTTGGACTTGCGTCTGTCCATAATCGCTCCGATGCCGGCTGCAACTAGGTAAAGCGCAATGAGCGGTATCGCCAAAAGCAGCATCGACATCGGATCGCTAACTGGTGTAGCAATTGCCGATACCAGCGCTGATAGAAAGACTGCCAGTCTCCAACCTTTCAAAATGCTCTTGGAGGTAATTACCCCGAGATAGTTGAGTAAGACCAAGACTGCTGGAAGAACCAATGCGATCCCGAAAACTATAAGAATTCGGAGAGTGAAAAGAATGTAATCGTTTGCATTGATGATCGCTGCTGAACCCGTTGGAGTAAAACTAAGGAGGCTTTTCACAAACGTAGGAATTAGTTCCCAGGCGATGTAACAACCTGCCAGAAACAGAGGGCTGGCGATTGAGACAAAGGTGATTGAGATTCGTCTGGTCCTTTTATCCAAAGCTGGAGCAATGTAGGCCCACAGGTTGTAGAGCCAAAACGGGCTTGCCATGATCAGTCCAAGAAAAATCGAAACCTGCATGCGCAAGTCGAAGGGTGCAGAAATACTGCCAAAGTTTATGGTTGCACTGATTCCATTGCTATTGGCCAAATCCCTAAACGGTTGTTGAAGAATTTTGAAAACCGGTTCGAAGAGAAACCATCCACCAATGGATGCTAGAGCCACAAAAAGTGCGGACCAATATAGACGGCTTCTTAATTCACGAAGATGACCGCCGAGGCTCATCCTGCGTTCAGGATTCCTCTTAGCCATTACTTATCGGAAGTTTTGTCTTCCTGAGCCTTGTCTTTCTTTTCGGCTTCCTTTTCGTCGCCCATGGTCTTCATTTCCTTGCGGAAAATGCGCATAGATTCACCAAGACTTTTCGCGAGGCCAGGAAGTTTTGGGCCTCCCCAAATCAGTAGAGCTAGCAGAAGAACAATCCAGACGGCTGGTTTTTCTAGAAATGCCATTTTTTACTCGCTTTCCTGTGACTTTAAATCTTTGAGTCTTTTTACTAGCCTACGCTGTCTTTGGTCTCTCTTTTTGGTTCGTTGCATCAAATAGGCCCGCCTATTCTTAGCCGCCTCTTGCGGATTCAAGTTTCTTTCGACGCGTGAAACCGCAACATCAACACGTTCAATTTTCTTCAAAGTATCGAGCTGCTTTTGCAGTCTGATTCCTTGTCGTGTCAATCTTTTAGCAGAGTTGCCTAGTTTCGCCAATACGAAAATCAGATAGCCAACACCGACTGCAAATAGGGTCCAACCAAGATTCAGAATCAATCGACATCCCCCAAAGCAGTACTTGTATTGAGTGCTTGTGACGCAAATTTGCGAACAACCTCACGGGCTTCTTTGGGGCCAATAACTTTTGCGTTGGTTCCAAAACGACAAATCAGTGGACCCAAATCTGGCAGATACCCAAAATTGATGGTCACCCGAATGTTTTCTTCCCCAACCTTTACCGGTTCGCGAACGTTTCCGGCCAAGCTTGCGAGTTGATAAGCCTCGGGAGCCAGCTCCAATTCGACCTCAGTGTCACTTGGGCTTGGATTGTAGATTGGGGCAGTTTCGTCTAGAGATTTGGCTGCTGCAAGTGCCTCTTCACTTCGTGAAATCTCAAGCAATTCGGCATCGACCATGTGATCTAGTCGGAAAGTTCTGATTTCTTCGTGCTTCAGACAGTATCCGCGAAGGTACCAATGTTCGTCTTGGTTCACAATCAGCAATGGATCGATGGCCCTCGTTGACTGCTCCCCCTTGCTATTCACATACAAACATTGAATTCGACGGTCGGTAACGATGGCCTTTTTTAGCACTTTTAGGTCTGAATCGAATTTTGTTGGTTCGATTTCAATGTCGGAAACGCTATCTTGTTCATTACTAAGAAGACCAATAAGGTAGTCGACATCTTCCGAGTCCTCAAAATCTGGAACCGACTTCAGGAAACGAAGCCCTGATAAAAGAGCAACGGACTGAGACGAAGTTATATTCGGAACGCCTTGTGGCCCGTTATCCAGTTCCAAGCAGACGATTCCATCCTCATCGTCGACCCTTTCCAAATCAATAAAGAACGGCAACTGTTCCTCAGAGTTTCGAGGC